>JAJFJX010000270.1 GCA_021773655.1 Panacagrimonas sp. | reverse complement strand
CTGCCGAGCGGGGCGGTACAGAAGGAGATAGCGGAATGAGTGACATAGCCGAGATCACCATCAGGAAGGTTAGCAATGGCTGGGTGGTCGTATGCATTGGCGACGGCGGCACGGACGAAGCCATCGCCCGCGGCGTTGACGAGTTATGCGACGTGCTGCGGGAGGTGCTGGGGGAAGAGGCTGCCGAGCATCTTGACACAGCGACTGAGCAATTGTTGGCTGAATACGGTATGACACCTGATCAGCTTGAACCCGAACGCCAGCCCACCACCCCGCCCGCCGTCAAGACGGAAGGGCCTATCGCCGTTGACGAGCGGTTCGAATGTGGCTTTTGCAACGATGGCGGCGAATGGCCTCGTGCCGAGTACTGCGGTGTTGGCGGCTGCCCCTTCACCCCCGCCGAACCAGGGACGCAAGCCCAATGAGCCCGGAACAGGTCATAAAGCGGGTCGTAAATGTGCTTGGCATAGAGCAGGATGATTTTTACGGCAGCAATTTCGCCAAGCCGGCGGTTATCGCGCGGTATGCCTGCTACTGGCATTTTCGGTATGTCAAAGGGTTGTTCTGGTCGGACGTTGCCAGTCTCTTGGGGCGCAGCCATTCGTCCGTGAGAGAAGGGGCCGCGAGGGCCGAAAAGCTTCGCGCCGACGATCCGTTCTTCAAGAATCTGTCAGACGATCCATTTTCTGTGAGGCTGTGTGCCAAAACCATATCGCGCATACGTCGCGAGGCGGCAAAGAAACGCGGTTCGGGTTCCCGAGTGGCTGCAAGTTTGGAGGCCACGGCCAAACGTTTGAAGATCATGCCTGACAAGCCCAACTTTCCTCTTGCCAAGCGTGAGGCAGCATATGCGGCGGCCTTGGCGGACGCAGCTGGTAAGTTCGAGGATCAACCCTGCACGCCCGACACGCGACCTGTGCGGGTCAGCGCGAAGAGCCCGGATGTGACGGTGCAGAGCAACGCGACGATGGTGCTGGAATGACCCCCGCGCGAGGGGGAAGCTAGACGATGCGGAAGCCCTGCCCGCACAGCAAAGGCCCGCAAAGGAGGTGAGAGATGGAAGAGCGTTACAACGTGACGATTATGGACATCTGGCTAGAGGTTGTCGCCTTCTACGAGGCATTGACCAAGGATGAGGCCAAAGAAAAAATCGAGGGTTGGTGGACAAGCCAGAACTACAGCATTCGAGTTGACCAATACTAGCCATGCCCCAAAGAAACCGCCGCCGCAATCTGTTGACCACGACGGCGATTCCTGAGAAGCTATGCGTGCGAAGAATAGCCAAGGAGGTAATTGTGACAAATCCCACATCGTCTGACAAGCAAAACCCGCAGCAGATCATTGCGCGGCTGGAAGCGGCTGAGGCGGGCGGTCGTGAGTTCGACGCGGCTATTGGCGCGGCCTGCCGTGTTTTGCCTGATAGCCGCGAATCTTGGATGGAACATGAGGACTGGGGATTTGCCCCGTATTCAGAATATAAGCTGGGCCAGGTTGCTTTAACGCACTTCGATGGGCGCGTTGGGGCTCATTGGGCAGCCCCCCATTTCACCACCTCGATAGACGCGGCCCTGACGCTGGTGCCGGAGGGGTGGATTTGGACATTGGCGATGGTGGGCGGACGTGCTGAAGCCCGGCTTTTGGCAGGAGATACCATCAGCAAATGCGAGCTTGCATACGCCCCCACGCCAGCCCTTGCCCTGTGCATCGCGGCGCTGAAGGCTAGGCAGCCTCCCCCAGAAAACGCAAGCCCTAACCGCACCGAGGAATCGGCGGCCGATGATCGTGATTGGAAAGCCGATTACTGGCAGAAGCTTGATGACGCTATCAAGCTGAGCGGACAATTGGAAGCGACCAGCGAAGCCTTGGCGAAAGCCTTGGATGACAAGGACGAGCGCGACAAAACAATTGCGCACCTGGCTGAAGCTATAGCGCGGTATTCGAGATGACATCCCGAAACATCGTTGGCAAGGACAACCGCACTGGGCAACCGGCGGCGGGCTTTGCGCGTGACCGACAGCCTTACCCGCAATGGATTTGCGCTGTATGTGGCGACCGTTACGGGTCAATGCCAAAAGGACACATGGCGACTTGGCATGTTGATACATGCGGTTGGTGCGGTGAAAGTGGCGTTTCTTGCACTGAACCAAGAGATTACCGATACCCGCCACCAACGGTGAAACGAGACTAGGGCGCCGCTTGTACGTCCAACGGTTCTCGCTGGGCGGCAAACAGAAAGCGGCGCCTCAGTCATTGAACCGGGGCGCCGCTCCTGATAACGTTGTACCTGGCAGTAACAACGAGGTTAATTATGCATTTCCCTCACAGATTGGCAAGCCCCAACCGCAGCCAGCGGGCGAACTCGCATGGCTCTTAGCTTCCAATGGGACCCGATAGCCTTTCGCAAGGCAACCCGTGGCTGGCGCCCGAACGCCATAGCCGTCTACCGGCAGATCATTGACGACCTGCACATGAACGACGGGAGCCTGTCTGAGGGCTTCCTGTTCGATCTGTGGCGCGATCACCAATACGACCGCCGAACCTGGCGCAAATGGGTTCAATTCCTGATAGATAATGGCAAGCTTCGAAAGAACGCGGAAGGCGAGTATATCAATGGCCGCGTGGCGAGAGATCATGCCCGCATCACCAAGCGTGAACGTGACACGGTTGTGCACGAGTGCGACACGGTTGTGCAGAAACCCCGCAAAACTGCTAAGCAGTCTTCATCGAATTCAAAGGCTTCTGACCCCCTCTTACAGGTTACAGGAATACAGGATACAGGAGACAGAAGAACACCCCCTTTAATTCCCCCTCAAGGGGGGTGCAATCAGGTTATCGACTTCCCGCCCATTCCAGGCTTTTTGGTTCGCAAGAAACGCCCGCCGGATTTCGAGACGTGGTGGCAGCTTTATCCGAGGAAGGTTGGCAAAAAAGCCGCCGAACGGAAGTACCGCATTGCTCGGCAAGGCGTCGATGCGGAGACGCTGATCCTTGGCTTGCAAAGCTACCTGGCGACCAAACCGCCGGATCAAGCGTGGTGTCATCCATCGACATGGCTGCATCAGGGCCGCTGGGAGGATGTCGAGTGCGAAGGCAAGGGCGCGAGCGCGCCGGGCTGGGGTGCCCAGGCGCATCTGGACGCAATGCAGACCATCGTGGAGGATCGAGAACATGGAAGACAGCCGGGTTGCCAAGCATCTACTGGCACCGATCCTGCTGTTGGTGCAGCCGACGACGCAACCGGGAACTGCGGCCCACGCGGCCTGGCTGGCCCTGTACGAGGAAATGCTTGACGGCTTTGAGTCCGAGGTTATGACGCATGCTGCCAAGAAAATCGCCCGGCGCTGGTGCTGGCGGTCCTTCCCCTTGCCGGCGGATCTGTTGAAGGTTTGCGAGGAATCCGAGATCGAGGTCGGCCAGCGCAGGCTACCCAAGCCGGGCGGGTTTCCCCAGGCCACGATTGATTGCGTGGTGCGTTGCAAGGCGAACGGGCTGTCTCTGCCGAAGCATATTTCGCAGCATGACGTGTTGCGGATGGAGGAGCAGGGGCTGGTATAGCCAATAAGCGGAAACCATCAAAGCGTGAGAGCGTTTGGCCTCTTGCTTATGCTGGAAACGTAGAGACTGAAGAAAGTTTTTAACGCGCGCGAGGGAAAAATGACAGTTGAAATCCGACAAGGCGACGTGCGCGAATTGCTCGCGGCCATGCCAGACGAGAGCGTTCACTGCGTCGTGACCAGCCCGCCTTATTGGGGCCAAAGGGACTACGGCGTTGCCGGGCAGATCGGCCTGGAGCCGACGCTTGCGGAGCATCTGGCGGTCATGGTCGACATCTTCCGCGAGGTGCGGCGTGTGCTGCGCAAGGATGGGACGTGCTGGCGGAATAACGGGGATGGGTATGCGCGCGCGCCGGAAAAAGGAGGTAGTGGGCCGAACGGCAAAAACATTGCGTATTCAGATTGTTACACATGCGCTCAATCGGCACGTGTTGGTTCAAGCGATGGTGTTGTGGGGCGTGGCGATAGGCCAGGAACAAGGTCAGGCGGTGCCAAGCCCAAAGACCTACTGATGATTCCGAACCGCCTTGCCATTGCCCTGCAAGACGACGGCTGGTGGGTGCGCAGCGAGATCATCTGGGCCAAGCCCAACCCGATGCCCGAGAGCGTCACGGACCGGCCGTCCTGCGCGCACGAGAAGTTGTGGCTGCTGACGAAGGCGGCGCGGTATTACTACGATGCGGAGGCTGTGAAGACAGCAAGCATGGAGCCGCCGGGGTTGAAAAACCCATATTCACCAGAAGGTTCTACACCACATTCGGGTGCCCGACGGTCGCCGAATGGTAAACATTCCGACAAGCAACGCGGTCATTCGCGCAAGCACGCAGGTTTCAACGCGCGCTGGGACGCGATGACCAAGGAAGAGCAGCGGGCAAGCGCCAACCTGCGCAACGTATGGACGATAGCCACAAAACCCTTTGCCGACGCCCATTTTGCTACATTCCCGCCTGATCTTGTGGTGCCTTGCATCAAGGCTGGGTGCCCGGAAGGTGGGACCGTTCTTGATCCTTTCGGCGGTGCCGGCACAACCGGCCTTGTCGCTGATCGCCTCGGCCGCAACGCGATCCTGCTGGAGTTGAACGCGGACTATGCCGAGATGGCGCGGGCGAGGATTGCCAGCGATGCTGGGATGTTTGCGAGTGTGACTTAACGCGGTGCCAAGGAACGCCGCCCAACACGGGAGAGTGAGATGGATGCAAGAAAAGGTGACACTGTTGCGTATTCGACCCACCAATGTTGCCACAACTTGAGTTGTCATTGGTGTGCTGGGCGTGGTTGGTATTACCGGCTTGAGGAACCGTTTGAATTGCCCGCCGATCCGCCCGACTACGACCAGGCCATGCAGGGCTATTGCGAGAGGGAGTGAGGTGATGCGGATGTGTGAGATTTGCGGTAATGACGTTGCCGCCGTCCCTGATCGTAATCGCATGGGGCGGCCTATCAAAAGGATTTGCCGGGGTTGCCATGCGCTGCGGTTGGCCGGCGATCTAAAGGAAGTAATGCGATTGCGGGAAGAGCGATTGCGCAGAAAGGCCCAGCCCGACCCCAACCAACCCAAGGAGACCACGCCATGACCAGCGACGAACAGCAATCGGAAATATGGAATCAAATCAAGGACTTGTGGATTGCAATCGAGCAGTTGACGCGAGGTCAGCGGGCCAACACGGTGTTGATTGAGGCTTCCATGCAGATCCACAACGGCCAACCTGGAAAGGCGGCGGCCTTGGTGGCTAAAGCCGAACGCATCAACCGTGCCGAGCCTGAGACAGAGGAGACCACGCCATGATCAACCCAGGCTGCGAGTATTATTCCGCCGAGACCAAGGCCCTGCAGGACTGTTGTCATGCCCTGGTGGTGGCCATTGTCGCCGGTCCCGAGGCTGAACTTGCCGAGGAACGCAGGTTCAACGCCTGGTACAATTCACTAAGCGAGGTCAACAGGCGCGGCGCTAAAGCCCGCCGCCGCAACATGGCAGAGAGGGAGTGAGGAGATGGGGGAGAGACGATGGCTTGAATGCCACCCGTTGTGTCAGCGATGCGGCGTGATTTCATCAGGTCGTGTGATTGGCGAGGACGGCAAGAGTTACGGGCATGCGTGCGCGTCTTGCTGGCAGCAGATAGCGATAGACAGCTTGGGCGATACAAGTAGCGCGGTTGTGATTGCTCGGGGAAGGGATGGCGGAAGGCTGGTGATTCCATGACCACCCTCACCGAACGCCTCACCGCCCTCGAAGACGAGGTGGACAGGCTCAAGCGGGAGTTGGGGGCATGAACCGTTGGCAAGCTGTGTACCAGGAATGGCATTTGCGAAATGGGCTTTACGATATGATAGATCGTGAGTTCCGCTGGCGGCAGGCGTGCGAAGGGCTAACCGTTGAGACCGTTGCCAAGCGTCTAGGCAAGCCGGCTGCTCAAGTGCGGGGCTTGCTCGCATGGCCAGGGAAATGGACGCTCGACACCGTGTCGGACTTGGCTTTCGCAATATCGGGTGGCGAGGTTGATTGGAGGATTAGGCTACATGAACGGATACGACGGACGCAACCTTAGCGGCTACGGAGACCGCCAGCGCGAGCGACACGCGGACATGCTCAAGGACGATCTGTTCATCGAGGAGATGACACGCGGGGCCAGGCGGTGGTTCGCCTATGGCTACGTGTTCGCGTCCGCGGTGGCCGCTATGCTGGCGTGGATCATGTGGTGGCTGGTGGGGTCATGACTACCGCCCATAATACCCCTTCGAATACCGCGGCATATCCACCGCAAACCCGTTCCTGACCAGGATCCAAGCAATGTCATACACCCCGCCAACCCAGCACTGCGCAATCGTCCGGCCATACGGACCAACCCCGCCATACGTGCAAGAGATATCCTCCCCCGCAACCAACTCACGCAAAAAGCTTGTCGCCGCAAGCCCTTCCGGGGTATCATTCTCCGGCGCGTCAATCCCCCATAACCGTATCCGGCGCCCGTCAAAGATGAACGTGTCTGCATCGATTATTTTGGTTATTTGCCCGTATGTGTACTTGCCCAGCGTCGCAGTCGATAACGGATCCGCAGCCATGACAGTGCTTGCAGAGGCAATCGAGACAACCAAAGCAATTATCAATGGCGTTGGCGAAACCGCCCTTATCATCGCTCTCAGCATTTCAGCATTCCTCTGCGCAGTGGATCGCATGCTTGATCATATGGCGGGAACGCGGAGAGATTGCAAATGACCTTCGCGCTCGCAATGGTTACAATAACACCAGAAATCACAAGGCGTTAGGTGATGGGTAAGCTTACCGCAAAGCAAGTGCGCAAAACCTAAAGTAGGCTGACCTAGGATGGCACGGCCAAAAGGGCAGGGTAAGACACCCGGATCGGGTCGCAAGAAGGGCACGCCTAACGTAGCCACTCGCGACATGAAAGAAGCCATGTATCAAGCTTTCGAAGCGGCTGGTGGTGTGGACTATCTGAAGAAGCTGGCAAAGGATGAACCCCGCACATTCGGAACGCTGCTCGGCAAGCTTATCCCCGCCGAAATCAAGGCCGATGTAACCCTAGTGGATCTGGAAGCTATCCTGAATGCCCGCGCCCGCGCTTCAGATTAACCCGGAGATCCTCTTAGCTGAGGACATTCGGGAATTCTTCGCTAACCCGCTCGGCTATGTCAAATATGCGTTCAAGTGGGGGCGATACGATCTCGAAGACCAATCCGGCCCCGACGTGTGGCAAGCTGATATCCTCACAGAGCTGGGCAACGGTAGCCTGACACTAGACGAAGCCTTGCGCATAGCTGTGGTGTCCGGGCATGGCATCGGCAAGAGCGCGTTAGTCGCCTGGATTGTCCTCTGGGCAATGTCTACAAGGCCGCACCTCGCAGGCGTCGTCACTGCCAACACCAAAACGCAGCTGGAAACAAAAACATGGCGTGAGCTGGCCTTGTGGCATAAGCGCGCCATCAATGCCCATTGGTTCACATGGACCGCCAGCCGCTTCTACCAGATCGACCATCCAGAGACGTGGTTCGTCGCTGCTATCCCCTGGACCAAAGAACGCTCTGAGGCATTTGCAGGCCAGCATGGCGAGCATGTGCTGGTGATCTACGATGAGGCTTCCGCTGTTGATGACACCATTTGGGAAGTCTCCGAGGGCGCTATGACAACGCCCGGCGCTATCTGGTGCGCGTTCGGCAACCCCACTCGCAACACTGGCCGTTTTCGTGAGTGCTTCGGCAGATTCAAGCATCGTTGGCAAACACGGCAGATCGACAGCCGCACCGCCAAGATGACGAACAAAGCGCAGTTGCAGGAATGGATTGACGACTATGGAGAAGATTCAGACTTCGCTCGTGTGCGTGTCCGTGGCGTCTTTCCAAGGGCAGGATCCAACCAGTTCATCCCTGGCGATCTCGTTGACGAGGCCAGGAAGCGAACTGCAAAGGGCTTTGGACCTATTGTCCTCGGGGTTGACGTTGCCCGCTTCGGTGACGACCAAACCGTGCTTCTCACCAGGCAGGGCGACAAGGTCAAGATCGTAGCCCGCTACCGTGGCCTCGACACCATGCAGACGGCCGGCAAGGTTTCGGAATGCATGGACAAGCTGGAGCCCGCTGCGGTCTTCATTGACGGCGTGGGCGTGGGCGGTGGCGTGGTGGACAGATTGCGCCAGTTAAGCTATAGAGTTACCGACACAAATGCAGGCGCCAGGGCGACCGACGAGCAGAAGTATTTCAACCTACGCGCGGAGATGTGGGGTAAGATGCGCGATTGGCTCGATAAGGGTTGCTTGCCCGACGACCAAGAGCTTGCTGACGATCTGATCGCTCCGGAGTACGGCTTTGACGGACGCAACCGCATACAGCTTGAAAAGAAAGAGCGCATGAAAGAGCGCGGGCTTGCATCACCTGACTGTGGTGACGCGCTGGCGCTGACGTTCGCGGCGCCTGTTCGCGACAAGAAGCACAAACTAAAGTACGACAATCGAGGATTCGTCTGATATGGCCACCCTATTTATCACCGAGTACGAGACGCTTGCCCCCATCGATCATGGCATCTTCGCCCAATGCGGCAAGGAAGACGGCAGCGTGACACGCCAGACCGTCATTTACACCACATCGACGGCCTCAAGCGCCTTCACGGCAGACACCCGCTTTATTCGGGTCATGGCTGACGCCTACGCCACGCTGGAGTTTGGCGGCGCCCCAACCGCTGTTGCCGGCAGCCACCCCATCCAGGCCAATGTCGAGTACTGGTTCGGCGTGGAAGGCGCGGATAAGGTCGCGGCTTACGACGGGTCCAGCTAACCATGATGAGCATGTCCGGCTTGGTGTTGGGCGGTGGGCAGGGCGGCAATGTGCCTTTGCAGATCGCTGGCGGACCGGCGGCCTACTACGATGCTTCCGTGCCTACCACTATCTCGATTGACACGGGCGTTGACCAGTGGACAGACCTGTCTGGCAACGGCAACCACGTGGTCCAGGCCACGACAGGGTTGCAGCCATCTTATACGGCTGGTGGGGTTGAATTCGACGGTGTGGACGATGTTCTCATTGCCCCGGCCGCCACTAGCATGGAAAACCTTTGGTCTGGTGGCGGCTACTGCCTTTTTGTGGTTAGGCCCGACAGTGACGGCGAAGCTGACCAGGGCCGAATTTTCGATATTGACGGCACAACGGACTTCTTTTGTGAGAGTGAGGCGGGGGGTTTTATACGATTTCGCATGACGGTTACTTTTTCGGGGACGAACGCCGGCTTTCGGTCGACTGTTTCAATTCCTGTCGGTGCCACGAGCATTAACGAGGTGTCATATGACGCTGACAACGTGGCGAATGTGCCATCTTGGCGATTCAACGGGGCCGTTCTTGCCAATAGTGTGGTTACAACGCCAACGGGGGCCGTTACCTCGGACGCCGGGAACGCTCTGAACATTGGCAATAACGTTATCAGCAGTCGCACGTTGGACGGCGGGTTGTTTGCTTTCGCGATGTACACCAGTATTCCGACCGCGACCGAACAGACCGCGTTGCGCCAGTTTTTCAGCCGTAAATTTGGAATTGCAATCTCATGATTAATATCCTCGTTGAGCTTCCGCCTACCGATGTCCCCGTCATATCCGGCGGCGGCGTTGACGAGGCAAGCGCGGTCAATATTTCTAATCAGATCTCAGACAAGCTCGCCGTGCATGATCAGATCTATATCGGTCCAGGGTGGTTTGAGATCGACCCGGGCGCGGCTGCTTGGACGACGCCAAAACACGTCACGGCCGCGGGCTCGCGGTTGACGAACATCAAGTATCAAGGGGCTGGCCCGTGCTTCGACAGCGCCGGCCCTGGCAGTCTTGTCAAGGGCCTGACCCTTTGGGATACGACGGTCGGCAGGGTAGGCACTGGCGTTTATGTCACGGCGCCGGGCCTGAACGAACGCCAGCAGATGGTTGAAGACGTTCACACTTACGGGCTTGCCGCTGGCGCGCATCTGCATGGCAACAAAGCCTATTACTGGAAGCTGGCGGACTGCACATTCAGGAACGGCACCGCTGGACTTTTGGGAACGGACGACCTCGCAGCGGAAGGCCCCAACCGCGGCGTTGCGATCAATTGTCTGACAGAGACCAACGATGTTGGTTACGACCTGCAGGGTGGCAACACGATGGAGTTTTACGCTTGCCGTTCAGCGAACGAAGGCACCGGCATCAGATCGGCCGTTCGGTTCCTGACGTGGATTGGCGGCGCCTTCGAGACCTACACGGGCAATGCAATCGAGACCACGGCAACGGCAACGAACAACACATTCGCCTATTACACCAAGTCGGCGGTGGACAGCGTTCTCGATAACGGCACGTTTTCAACGTTCATGGACAATCGTGGCGACTACACCACCAATTCGCGCAAGACCGTGGACGCCGACCCGTCAGTTACCGGAGCGGTGATCTATGAAAGCCGGATTGATGGGGATGCAGAACCACGCTACCAGCGGCTGATCAGCGGTTCACAACATTGGTTTGACGGTGCGAACGAGTTGGCCAGGCTGCGGCTTGTCAGTACGCAAATGGTTGGCACGTCGCGATGGCAGTTCGATCAACTCATTGGCAAACAGCAGAGCCTGACGCCTGTCGCGGGTGCCATCACGCCGGACCTTGGCCGCTATTCAGGGCAAGAGCTGGTCGTTGACGTGCTCACTGCCAATCTGACGATCAACAACCCGACGAGTTGGCCCGATGGGCTGGAGGTCAAGCTTTACCTCGAAGCCGACGCAAGCGGCCCCTACAATCTGACATGGGGATCACAGTACAACGGTTGTCCGAGCATGATTGATGCCAACAAGTGCGGCTGGATCACTCTCAAGCGCCGCTCGGCAAGCAGAGTTGATTGCATTGGCGGCAACCTGGATTTGAACGTCTGACATGGCATATCGCAGCATCACCACCGATCACGAGCTGAAGGCGATCCTTGGCCGGGAAATCCGCAATTCGCTGGGCTATATCGGCGGTGAGCTGTCAGAGGCGCGGCGGGAAGCGCATGAGTACTACATGGGCGAGCCCTTCGGTGATGAGGTGGAGGGCCGCTCGCAGGTGGTGTCCACCGACGTTGCCGACGTTATCGAGTGGATTATGCCGAGCCTGCTGAAGATCTTCACGTCGGGCGACAAGGTGGTCAACTTCGCACCGGAAGGCCCCGAGGATATCGAACAGGCCGAGCAGGCATCGGAATATACGGCGTGGATCTTCAACCGCGACAACCCGGGCTTTCAGATCCTCTACACCTGGTTCAAGGACGCCTTGCTAAGCAAGAACGGCGTGGTCAAGGTCTATTGGGATGAAAAAGAGGAAACGTCCACAGAGACTTACAGCAAGCTAACCGAGGAAGAGTTTGATGAGCTTGTGCTGTCCGACGAGATCGAAGTAGACGAGCATACGGCCTATCCGGAACCTGGCGCAGAGGAACAGTTGGCGCAGGTCCAGGTGGATGCGGCGTTGAACGGTCAGCCTCAGCCTCAGATAGCGCTGCCGTTGCTGCATGACGTCAAGGTCAAGCGCACCAAGACGGATGGCCGGGTGCAGATTGAACCGGTGCCGCCGGAAGAATTCCTGATTGAGCGCCGAGCCAAGTCCGTTGAGAGCTCTAACTTTTGTGCCCACCGCGTGCGCAAGACCCGTTCCGAACTGCTGGAGATGGGCTTTGACCGCAAGGTGGTAGAGACCCTGCCGACCTACAACTCGGATGAGTACAACGAGGAAGTCGTGCAGCGCCACGACGATACCGAGGATTGGGTTGATTACAATTCCGGTGATCATGCGTCAGACCAGATCTGGCTCTATGAATGCTACGCAAGGCTGGACCTGAACGGCGACGGCAAGACGGAGCTGTGGCAGGTGTTTATGGCCGGCGAAGAGAGCTACGAGGTGCTGGACAAGGAACAGGTCGATAAGGCGCCCTTCGAGAGCATTACACCGATCATCATGCCGCACCGCTGGCACGGCCGTTCGATTGCCGAGCTGATCATGGACCTGCAGCGCATCAAGTCGACGGTGCTGCGTCAGTTGCTCGACAACATGTATGGCCAGAACAACAACGGGCATATCGTCTCGGAAGACGGCATCACCGAGGATACCCTGGACGACCTCCTGACCAACCGCGTCAACCGCATCGTGCGTGTCCGCGGCCACGTGGGCAACGCCATCACGCCGATGTCGCCCACGCCGATCATGCAGCATTGCATGGGCGTGCTGGAATACGTCGATACGATCCGCGAGAATCGGACCGGTGTGACCAAGTACAACCAGGGCCTGGACGCCGACAGCCTCAACAAGACCGCCCAAGGCATGAACCAGATCCTCAGTCAGGCGCAGATGCGGGTTGAACTGGTCGCCCGGGTCTTTGCCGAGACCGGGGTTAAGGGGCTGTTCCGGCAGATATTGGAGTTGATCAACAAACACCAGCGCAAGCCGCGCATGATCCAGCTACGGCAAGAGTTCGTGCCGATGGATCCTAGCGGCTGGTCGACCAAGATGGATATGACGGTCAATGTCGGGCTTGGGACGGGCGACAAGGAACGCATGGTGATGATGCTGATGCAGTTGCTGGGGCTGCAGAAGGAAGGCTTGGCGGCGGGGGGCGTTGGTGGGCTGGTGACGCCCAAACACCTCTACAACACGCTGGAGAAGCTTGTTGAGAGCATGGGGCTGAAGACGATTGATCCGTACTTCGGCGACCCCGAGGAAGGCGACGGACAGCAACAGCAACAGCAGCCGGACCCGATGATGCAGGCGACTATGATGCAGATGCAGCTTGAACAGGGTCGGCTTGAGCTGGACCGCGAGAAGATGTTGCGTCAGGACGATCTGGACCGGGACAAGCTGGACGCTGACATTGCGTTGCGGGCAGCCGAGATCCAGGCCAAACACGGGCAGGCGGTGGACGTGGCGGCGATCAAGGGGGCGATTGACCTGGACCGTGAGAGCTTGCGCGCCATGTCGCAGGCAATGCCGACGAATGGAGCGCCACAATGATTGCAGCCACGGTTATATTAGCGGTAGTCGCGATTGTTCTGATGGTGGCAAGCCAATGAGCGGCATGACGCCATTGGAATTCAGGGCCGCGCTGACCCGCCTCGATTGTCGCCAGTGCGATCTGGCGCGGCTGCTAGACGTAACGCCACGGGCTGTCAACATGTGGGCGCAAGGTGACAGGAAAGTACCCGGGCCTGTCGTGGCGTGGCTGCGGCTTGTCGAATCGCTCCCGGTGCACCAGCGACCAGGGTGGCAATGGAAGGACGCGGCATGAAGGCGGCAGTCGAAAGCGAAAAGGCGCAATGAAGAAATACGCCATAGGCCAGCAACTCGCCAAATACGGGCGCGGGCAAGACAGCATGCTTGCCCATATCACGCCATATGAGGCCTCGTTGCTTAAGAAGATGGGCGGCAGTGGCAAGCGCAACCCTGTGACGGGACTGTTGGAGTTCGAACGCGGTAGCTCCAGCGGCGAAGGTGCCGGCGCGGGCGGTGGCCGTGGTGGCGAAGGTGCTGGCGGTGGCGGTAACGATCCATTCGGCGCTGAAGGCTTTGGCGGTATGGGTGCTCCATTCGGTGGCATGAGCGCGGCCACAGGCGCGACCCCTGTCGATCCCGGCCCCATGGATCTGAGCAACGAGGCCGGACGTGGGCATGCCGGGCTTGGCATCGGGCTTGGGCCTTCAATGTCGGCACAGGCCGCCGTGGATGCGACCACAACGAACGTCACGCCGACAATGGCGCAGATGCCCGGCATTATCGAGGCGGGCAAGATCAATCAGACGAACCGTCCAGGTTTCGGTAATGTCGTGCAGGGGTTGGCCGGGTTAGCCGCGCCTGGCTTTGGGCTAGCGGCTGGCGCTTTGGGCATGGCGAACAACGCGGGGCTGTCGTTTGATGGCCCAAGTCCGGGCGGGACAGGAACCGTTGGCGGTGACGCGGCGGGTGGTGGCGGTGCGGGCCCCAATGAAGGCGGCGGCCGTGAAGGTCCGAACGACTACGGGCTGCTATCCCCGCGTCCCGCTGGCGGGCTTGCCGATGCGACGCCGGACCCTGGCCTTGCGGGCTTTACGTACACCAACCCGCTGACGGGGCAGGTTGAGGTTTATCAGGGCGGCTTGCTACCGTGGCAAACGCCGGGGTTCGCGGGATGAGTGACGTTGTAGTATTCCCCGCAAAGCCCGCCACGCCACAGATTGCTACCAGGATGGCCTGGAAATGCACGGCATGCGGGAGTTTTGAATTCAACCTATTGATCGACGGTCAGATAGAGTGTGCTGGATGCGAGGCGACGCTTGGGGATATGCGGGCGATGCCGTGTGATTGGAACGCTAATGAACGCTGACGAGAAAATCCGCCGTGGCAATGAAGCCGAGAGGCTGCTAAACAATACGCTGCTAATTGAGGCGTTTAGCACGCTCAAGGCGGAGTACATCAACGGCTGGGAAAACACCGGGTCCAAGGATACCGATGCCCGCGAGCGTTTGTGGCAAGCCTACCAGATCGTCGGCAAGGTTCGAACGCATTTGATTACCGTTGCGGACAGCGGCAAGATTGAGAAAAAGCAGATCGAGGATTTGGCGAAGCGCGCGGAACCAAAGCGCAGCAGATTCGCCGCATAGTTCAACCCGGCCAACCCCTCGGGGAGCCGGCACCGCCGCCTAGCGGCACACTAAAGGAGGCTACCCCACCGTGGACCCTCAATCGACCACCGTTGAACAAGCGGTAGAGGCTCTTCTTGCGCCTGCGGACCCCGTTGAAGACGGGCTACCCGAAGAGCAGGAGGCCGAACAGCCAAATGAGGCTGAAGACCAGACAGCCGAGAATGAAGCCGAGGAAGAAGAAGGCGCTTCCGAAGCCGACGAGGCGGACGACGAAACAGCCGAATCCGATGACACGGAACCTGATGACGATAGCGAAGAGGACCCCGAGGTCTACACCGTCAAAGTCAACGGTGTGGAGAAAGAGGCTACCCTTGACGAGCTAGTGTCCAGCTACTCCAGGCTTGAGGATTACAAGGAAAAGACAACGGCCTTGGCCGATGAGCGCAAGTCGTTCGAAGCCGAGAAAGAGGCCGCTGTTACCGAGTTCCGCAACAAGTTCGAACAACTCAACACGCACTTGGATGGCATGACCGACGAGATCGCCCAAATCGAGCAGATGGTTATCGCTGCCGATGCTGAGGGCGATATCGATGAGGCTAACCGGCTTGAGCGGCTATTGCGCGGCAAGACAAAGCAGCGCAACGAAGCAGCCCAGACCGCACAGCAACACGCCGCCCATGAAATGGCCCAAACGCTGCAACGCGAGAAGGCCAAGCTTTTGGAACGAATCCCGGCCTGGCAAGACCCGGAAGTCTACAAGAAGGAAGGCGGCGAAATGGCGGCCTACCTGAAAGAGACTTACGGTGTTCAAGACCAGGAATTGAAGGCACTCACCGATCATCGGTTGATCGATCTTGCCCGCAAGGCAAAGCTTTACGACGAAGGTCAGAAGGCCAAGCCCAAAGCGCGGGAGATCGCTCGAAAGAAGGTCGCGAAGGTGCCGAAAGTCACCAAACCGGGTGTGTCCAAGACCAGGCGTGCTGGGAAAGCGGATCTGTATGCGGAGGACATCAAACGCGCGCGGAAAACAGGCCGCATAGACGATGCCGCCGCCGCCGTGGAGCGGTTGCTCTCCGGCTAGATCCGCGCCATCTTTGGAGTAATCCACTATGGCACAGCCGACTGGTAGCTTTTCAACCTACGATGCAATCGGCATCCGGGAAGACCTTTCCGACGTTATCTATAACGTTGACCCCACGGAAACCCCATTCCTCTCGGGGTCTTCCAAAAACAAGGCGAGCAATACGCTGCATGAGTGGCAGACCGATTCGCTTGCCGCGGCCTCGGACGGTAACGCGGTCATTGAAGGCGACGACGCCACAACCGATGCTTCCACCGCGACGGTTCGCCTGACCAACCAGTGCCAGATCTCGGACAAGGTGGCCCGCGTCACCGGCACGCAAGAAGCCGTCAACAAGGCCGGCCGCAACAAGGAAATGTCGTACCAGCTGGTCAAGCGTGGCCTGGAGCTGAAACGCGACATGGAGAAGTCCCTGACGGCCAACAAGGCCAAGGTCGCTGGCACCGATACTTTGGCCCGTGCGCTTGCCGGGGTTGAAGCCTGGATCACCACCAATGCCGACAAGGCCAGCGACGGGACCAACCCGACGGCGGCCGATGGCACCGACCCGCGCAATGACGGCACGCAGCGGGTCTTCAAGGAGTCGCAGTTGAAGACCGTGCTTGCGGCCTGCTGGGACAACGGCGGCAAGCCGGACTGCGTCATGGTCGGCAGCTTCAACAAGCAGAAGCTTTCGGCCTTCACCGGCGGCTCGACGCGCCACGACAAGTCGGAAGACAAGCGCGTGGTCGCGGCGGTGGACGTCTATGTCTCGGACTTCGGCGAGGTCAAGGTGGTGCCCAACCGCTTCTCGCGGTCGCGCTCGGCCCTGGTGCTGCAGAAGGACATGTGGTGCGTCAGTTACCTGCGCAACATGACCACGCACGATCTTGCCAAGACCGGCGACACCGAGCGCAAGCAGCTGATCTGCGAGTACACGCTGGAGGCCAAGAACGAAAAGGGCTCCGGCATCGTCGCCGATCTCACCACCGCATAGGCCTGCAGGGCTTGAGGGGGTGGCTTTCGAGCCGCCCCCGCTATTTCAGGAGAACCGAGCATGCGCTCACATAACGACACCCCACAGGGCTTTTACATGGCCGATGTTTCGACGGCGGGGCAGATCCACGTCCCGATCCACGAGGATGGCTTTATCAAGGAGATTTCCGTTGCTCTCAACGGAGCCTTGGCCACGGCTGATGCCGTGCTTACGGCGAAGATCAACGGCACCGCCATCACGGGCGGCGTTCTTACCATTACGCAGGTGGGCTCCACCTACGGCGATATCGTCACCGTGGAACCGACCGGTGCTAACGAAGTTTCCATCGGTGATTTCTTCGAATTGGAGACAGACGGAGCTTCGGGCAATACGATCAGCGTTCACGGCTATTTCGTGATTGGCCGATGAGCGTCAAATCTGAATTGTTGTCGGGTGGCCCTATGGAAACATGGGGTCACTTCGACACGGATAGCGGCGATCTTACGGTGGAATACAAGCAAGACATCGAAGATTTGCTAGACCACAACAAGGCGCTTTACAACTTGAACGACGGCTACAGCCCTTCGCGTGAGTGGCGGCGGGCTGCTTCGATCCCCTACGTTGTGCTGGAGATCTGGCGGGGCATGGGCATTGACTACAACGACCCGAACGACGCCCCGCTTGTCCGGCGGCAGTTGAACGACATCGATTGGAGCAAATTACGCACGGCGCCGGGCAGGCTGTGAACAACGTCAAAGACATAAGCGACGTCGGCGATGCCGCTGATCTCACCATGACCATGCAACAAGCCGTTCGCGCCTATGGCCGTGAGCGTCCGGTGGCGATCTGCGGCTTGGGCCCCGGTTGCGAGGACACTCCCGAGGGCTGGGAGATTTGGGCCTGTGCTTGGGGCATTATGGCGGCGCGGGCGGATGTGCTGTTCGATTGCCATGACGAACGCTGGTGGCAGCGATACGGGCAATCCGCCGAAGCCCTTGCCGAGTATTGCTTGCCGGTTTACCTGCTTCATGAACATGAAAAGGTGCCCATGTCGCGGGCTTTCGACCGCCCGGCGCTTTTTGAGTGCGTGCGCGAGCGGCCACAGTCCAACGTTGGCTGGATGATGTCGCAGGCTATCATGGACAAGCGCGATTTCGGCCTGTTCGGCGTGGATATGTTGTCAGACAGCGATTATCGCTACCAACGGCCCAATTGCCGCTATTTAAAAGGTTTGGCGGAAGGCCGCGGCTTGCGTGTTACAATCCCGTCAGACAGCGGTTTGCATGATGGCAGGCCGGCGTATGGCGAGGAATGGATTGGGGCAGATGTGCCAGAACCGCAGAGGGGCGCCTGATGGAAAATTTGCTTAAGATCCCGCTTGACGAAGCTTTCGCGCGCTGGCCTCACACTCCCAACGTGGAAGCGCGTATTCGCCGCTTTAACCCTGATGGCCTCGAACAGGGCAGCATTCCGAGGGGGTGGACCCCGTCTACGAATATAAGAATGTTCTGTTTTATGAGAAATCTTATGACCATTACGCAGTTCAACGAATTGCACGGCAAGGGCGCTCACAGAGCATTGCCGAAGGAAGCCTTTAGGAGGTGTGGGGGCAAGCGCAAGGCAATCACCGGGCAATACCTTGCTGAGCACGGGTTGGAACGCAGGAAGACCGCCTGATGGCCTTAACCACATACAATGAAATTCAGTCGGCCATTGCGGCGTGGATGTCTCGCGATGATCTGACGGCTCGCATTCCCGATTTCATCACCATGATGGAGGCCCGCACAAACCGCATGCTGCGAACCCCGGACATGGAGTTTCGGGCCACCCTGGAGACCACGGCCGGCGATGAGTTCTATGCCCTGCCGAGCGGCTTTCGCGGTATGCGTTCCATGCGCATCTCCTCGATATCGCCCAAGCGCCCGCTGGAATACATGACGCCGCAGGCCATGAACCGCATTCGCGCCGGCTCAGAGCAAGGTCGCCCCTCGGCCTTTACCATCCAGTCCAACGAGCTGCGTTTGGCGCCGGTTCCCGATACCGTTTACACGCTGGAAATGAATTACCACAAGGGCGTTGAGCCCCTGGCGGTGGCGGACAGCGACCCGGAAAAGTGGCTGCTGCTGGATCACCCCGACATCTACATCCACGGGCCCCTCATGGAAGCTCAGGTGTTTATTCAACGTGACCAGCGGGTTGGCCTGTTCGAGCAGACCTTCCAGCAGCGTATCGAGGAAATCAAGGCGGAAGCCAAGCGTACCCGGCATTCCGCTGGCCCCCTGACAGCCCGCCCCGACTTCACCACGCCATAAAGGACACAGAGACATGGCCCTAAACACCACCATTTCCAACGCCGCGGCGATTGTCGCCTGCAACGGCATCGTTGATTTGCTCGATGCGGGCGCGGGCGCGGCCTTGGTCCGTATCTATGACGGCACGCAGCCGGCCAACCCCGATGTTGCCATTACAACCGAGACCCTGCTTGCCGAGCTGACGTGTTCCGATCCGGCCTTCGGTGGGGCAACGGACGGAGCGCCCGGGGGTGTTGCGACGGCAAGCGCCATCACCGACGATTCATCGGCCAATGCCACCGGCACCGCGAGCTGGTTCCGCGCGGTTGACAGCAACGGCCTAGCGGTGCTTGACGGTTCGGTCGGAACGTCCGGCGCGGATCTCAACTTGAACACGGTTTCCATCACATCGGGTGCGACGGTTTCGGTGTCATCGTGGACCGTGACCATGCCTGAGACCTGATTGCATGTCCGTAGTTGTCCAATCAACATCGACGGCAGAGCTGAACGCTGTTGGCACGAGTATCACGGTCAACGCGCCGGCTGGGCTTGTCGATGGTGACATGTTGGTGGCGGGCATTGCATCGAAGTCCGGCGCCGCCGACTTCAATGTGCCGGCCGGCTGGACAGCTATTGACACGACCGCAGATGCGAATTGGGTAACGTCCCGCATGTTCTGGAAGATTGCCGCCAGCGAAGGCGCAACCTTCACTTTCACCGCGACCGTTGCCGAGAAAATGTCTATTGCCGTTCTGCGCATTGATGGCCAGGCGACGTCAAGCCCGCTAAATGCGTCCGGCAAGGACTTCAACGGTTCAACGCAAGCCGCTTCGGTCTCCCCGACAATCACCACCACGGCGGATAATTGCCTGGTGCTGTCATTCCACGGCAACCGCGAGGTTTCAGCCCCGATTAACGGTTCGCCGCCAGCCGGCATGTCGCAGACGGTCATTGCCGAGATAAGCAGCGGCGCCGCTGCGGCCTTTGCGCAAGTGACGCAAGGCACGGCCGGCGCGACGGGCACAAAGTCATGGACGCTCGACAGTGTGGCCAAGTGGACGGCATGGACTGTCGCCATTGCCCCAGAGGCGGGGAGCGGCGGCGGTGGCGGTGGCGGTACGTCGGAAGGCGGGCGACCTGTAATCAAACGCGGGCTCTATCTGAAGACTGCTGAGAACACGGAAACGGGAGAGGTTACGGCGGCTTTCTTGGCCAAGGCCAACAGCAGCGCCCGCATTCGTGGCATTTGCGCGATTATCATTTGGGACAATATCGAGACATCAAAGGATGTTTACGACTTCTCCATCATTGATGACGCGATCACGGCCGCGAATTCGATCGGTAAGAAGCTGACTATTGAACTGCGTGCCAATTCCTACGGGGGCAGCGCCGAGAATGTAACGACCATCGGCGTTCCATCCTACATTTGGCAGGGCAGCGAATACGGCGGCCTTGCCGGTGCTTACGGCCTGGCCAGGTTGGCAAACGGACAATTCGTTCTGCGGTTCTGGGACCCGGCGGTCATGGATCGCGTGGCCAAGCTTTACGAGCAAGTTCTGGCCTATTGCAGCGGCAAACTGCCGGACGCTGTTTTCAACAATGAAAGCACGGTCAGGGCTATCGACGTTAACCGCGCGGATGCGAATGATTACACGCCCGCCAAAATGCTGGCGCAATATAAGCTTTTGATTGAGCGTTCGACGGCGGCGGCGGGCAGCGATACGCGGTTCTGTTTTGTCGCCAACTTCATGAAGAACGGCAACAACAATGACGGCGGCGATCTGGACACGCTCTATGATTATTGCGCCGACAACGACGCGGGTTGGTCGGCGCCTGACCCCCTGTCGCGCAATAAGCCCGTTGATGGTTGGGTGACTGGCAGCTTTCGCATGCAACAGCAGGATCTGGGGGCGACGGGCACGACAACGAACCCCGCGGTTAGTGGCGTTGCGCCGATCCCCTACATGCCGCTTGGTGAGCAGGGAGCGGGGGCGTTCTCAGAATTGACGGGCGGTTATTTGGGGAGCGGTTGGAATCTCCTAGACCTGATGCTCTATTTGGTTGAGCAGTGCGGCATGGAATGGCTTGCTATCACCGAGAATTACAAGTCCCTCGGTGACTACGCGGGTGGTGAGTTGGTCGGCTGGCAAGAAATCGTGACGCTGCTGGACGACAACAACGTGCCGGCGGCCGATCTCGCGGTCCTGCAGGCGTGGGCCGAAGCGGAAGACAGTTCGGGCGGCGTGACGGGTTCGGCGGTACAGACCTTGCCGAGCCTGACGCAAAGCGCGGCGGGAACGATCCGGTCGGGCACCATCGTTCAAACGCTTCCGAGCCTGACACAGAGCGCCAGTGGCGCCACGGCCACCTTTGTTGCCAGCATCGCCCAAACGCTCCCCAGCCTTACGCAGACAGCGGCGGGGGTGCATACCATAGGGACCAACGTTGCCGCGCAGACCCTGCCGAGCCTTTCACAGTCGGCAACGGCGCGACACTTCTATTGGGTACAGGTCGTGCCCGGAACTGAAAGCTGGCGGGTGCAATGATTGAGCCGGTGCGGATAGGCGACGCGACGCTGTACCAGGGCGATTGCCTTCAGATCATGCAGGGGCTCGGTGAGGTGGACGCCGTGGTTACGGACCCGCCTTATGGGATAGGCGAGGCTGCCGGGAAGAACAGATCACGCTGTAACTTGGCTGTGGCGCGTGATTACGGCGATGCGCCCTGGGATGATCAGACATGTCCCGAAGGCGTTGATTTGGCGCGTTCGATCAGTCGCCGCCAGATCGTCTTTGGCGGCAATTATTACGATCTGCCGCCAACGTCCTGCTGGCTCATTTGGGACAAGCTGAATACAGGCGATTTTGCCGATTGCGAGATGGCCTGGACGAATTTACCTACTACCGTGCGCCGATTGCGGTATCTTTGGAATGGGATGTTGCGTGCAAATGGCGAGGAAAAGCACGGCCATCCCACACAAAAGCCGCTGGGCGTCATGAAATGGTGCCTCGGCTTCCTGCCTGACGCCCAAACAATTCTTGACCCCTTCATGGGCAGCGGCACCACGGGCGTTGCCTGCGCCAAGCTTGGCCGCAAGTTCATAGGGATAGAGCGGGAGCCACGCTATTTCGACATCGCCTGCAAGCGCATTGAACAGGCTTACGCACAGCCGGACTTGTTCATAGAACCGCCCAAGCGTGCCGAGCAACTGGAGGCGATGTTTTGACCGAAACGCACGTCATGTGGTGGCCAAAAGGCAAGCCAGTTCCGCAAGGCTGGCGTGTCGTGCCGCCCTTGTTCCATAGCCATCACTCGGAATGGTCGGTTTTGCTTGAACGGGAAAGCAATGATTGAAATCCCCTTTGCCGAATGGTTGCCGGATCGCCCCGTTTACGCCAATCCAGGCGCTACGGAGGCCAAAAACGTGCTTCCGGGGCTGAATTACTACAAACCCTTGCGCGACTTATCCCCGGTTACGGACGCCTTGGCGGCCTATTGCCGAGGGGCTTCCGCCGCTGCCGATGCCGATGGCAATGTCTCGGTCTTTGCCGGCGATGAAACCGCTCTTTACACGCTTGTCAGTGGGGCATGGACGGATATTTCCCTTGCTGGCGGCTACAACGCCAACGACGGCCAGGGCTGGGAGTTCGCCAAGTTCGGCGAAACCATGATTGCCACGACGTTCTCGGACCCGGTGCAGTTTATCGACTTAGGCGGTTCCAACTTTGCCGATCTGATCACCTCAACGCTGAAGCCCCGCGCCGCGCACATTGCCGTGATTCGCGACTATGTGGTTTTGGGCGATACGACGGACAACACGGACGGGCACAAGTCCGAACGGGTCTGGTGGTCGGCGATCAATGCGCCAATGGACTTCGACCCCGACAATGCCACGCTTTCGGACTTTCAGGACTTGCCTAACGGCGGCGCGGTGCAACGGATCGTCAACATGGCGCCGGGCTACGGCCTGATCTTCAAGCAACGTTCGATCTATCGCATGGTCTTTACCGGGCCGCCGGAGATTGCCCGCTTTGACGAGATCGAACAGGCCCGCGGCGCGCTCATGCCGGGCGGTGTGCAGATCTGGGGAAACACGGTCTATTTCATTGCCGAGGATGGCTTTTACCGGCTACGCGAGGGCGAAGGGGCCCAACCCATCGGACGCGAGCGGGTGGACCGCTATTTCCTGAGCGACCTGGACCTGTCCACCAAGCATAGGGTCTCGAGCGGCATTTGTACCAAGTCGGGCTGTGTCTGGTGGTCCTACCCCGGCGATAACAACGTTGGCGGCGAACCCAATAAGATGATATTTTACAATTGGGTAACGGATCGTTTCAGCCGCGCCGTTGTTGACGTGCAATTGCTTTTTGGCACGCTTTCAACCGGCTACACGTTGGAAGAGTTGGACGCTATCTCCAGCGACATCGACAATTTCCCGGCGCCCTTCGACAGCCCGGAGTGGCAAGGCGGGGAGTATGCGATTGCGGCCTTCAACCCCGACAACAAGATGTCATTCTTTGGCGGCGACTTTCTGACGTCGGTGATTGAGACAGCCGAGGCGCAGCCCTTCCAGCCGGAGCGGTCCTTTGTCTCGCAGGTATGGCCGCTGATCGAAGGCGCCGGCACGACGACGATTCAGATAGGCAAGCGCAACAAGCTGAAGGACCAGGTGGTTTGGGGCGGGACGTCGGTTGAGAATGCTATCGGTGCGCATGACGTTTTATCGGACGCGCGCTATCAGCGGGTACGAGCATCGGTCACGGGAGGCTTTGACAAGGCGGACGGTGTGCAGGTTGACGCAATCGCAAGCGGCTTGGTGTAGGGGATCGGAATGACACAGGTTTTGCGGCAAAGCACGGCAGGCCAAGCGGTTCTTTTGGGGCCGTATGTGGATGAAACGGACGGTTTTACCGAAGAAACCGGGCTTACCATTGCAAACACTGATATTCGGCTTTCGGCGGCTGGCGGTAACATGGTCGCGAAGAATTCGGGTGGCGGAACGCATGATGAGATCGGTTATTACGCCGCTACTTTTGATGCGACTGACACGGCGACGGTCGGAACGCTTCAGGTCGCCTCCAAGGTCGCGGGCGCGCGCCCCGTTTCTCATACCTTCCAGGTGCTTACGGGCAACGCTTACGATTATCTCTATGGCGCTGCTGCTGCGCCCTCCGCTTCCATCAGCGGTTCCGGCGGCATTTCCACCACCATGTCGTCATTCACCGCCACCACGGCTGGGACCGAGACCAACAGCGAAACCGACACCGTGGAAGAAAACGGGGTCTTCCATATCGTCCCGCCCACCGGCGGCGCGCTTGACGTTTATTACGAATTCGACATAGGCGGTTCGGGTTTGCCGCAAAGCGTGACCTGGCAAGGCTACGTCCAGACCAACAACGATAATTGCGAGGTGTATTTCTACAATTGGGCCGGCGCGGCGTTTCAGCAGGTTGGCTCCATTGGCGGCACCTCCGGAACCACGGAATCAACGCAGAATTTCGTTGCAACCACGGCACACGTTGGAACCGGCGCCGATCTTGGCAAAGTCCGCTTTAGGTTCGCGTCAGGCGGCGGCGACGTCATCACCAACCTCGCGACAGATCGCATAATCATCACCTACACACAGACCAATCAGTCCATCGGCTATGTCGGCGGTGCAGTCTGGATCAACACCGCGCTCTCGAATACCAACACCGAAAGCTTCGTTGACGGCACGGCTGACAACCCGGTCTCAACCATCGCTGCGGCAACCACCATCGCCGACAATCTCAACCTTCGGCGCTTCCACCATTTGCCCGGATCCACGAGCACGCTTGCGCAAACCTACAGTGGCTACGAATTCGAGGGCGAAGAATACAATATCGCGCTCGGTGGGCAGGATATAACGAATTGCCATATCATGGGCGCCTCGATTTCCGGTACGGCGACCGGCACCGGGACCATATTCGAGCGCGTCATAATCGATTCGGCCGTC
>JAJFJX010000269.1 GCA_021773655.1 Panacagrimonas sp. | reverse complement strand
AGCGACCCATGGTGGAAGCGTGGTTTTCATGAGGAGCTTCCGGAGCTGTGCCTTTTCTTTGGGCACTGGCTTCAACCTCATTGGAGCTCCGCCATGGCAAAGCTTGAAATCTGCTACCAGCACCCAGATACCCTGAAGCCGCATCGAGGAAACCCGCGCACCCACTCGCCGGAGCAAATCGAGCAAATCGCGGCATCGATGCAGCGGTTCGGGTTTACCAATCCGATCATAGTCGACGAAAACAACCGGATCATGGCCGGCCACGGCCGCGTCGCCGCGGCGAAATTCCTCGGCATGGCCGAGGTGCCAACGGTACGCATGGCCGATATGAGCGAAGCCGACATTCGGGCCTACATTATCGCGGACAACCGGTTGGCCGAAAACGCCGGCTGGGACCTCGAATTGCTCGGCAGCGAGCTGCAGTATATTGCCGAGCTGGACGTCGATCTCGATCTGACGGTCACCGGTCTTGCACTGCCCGAGATCGATAGCCTTATATATGACGCATCGTCACCGGACGACGCCGAGCCCGACCCGGCGGATTTTGCACCTGTTGCCGAACCTGCCCATCCCGTAACCCGGCTAGGTGATGTTTGGGAAATTGGCGATCATCGCCTCATTTGCGGCGACGCCACCAAGCCAGAGACTTACGCCACCTTGCTTGGGAGCAGTCTCGCCGAATTAGTGTTCTGCGACCCGCCCTACAACGTGCCGATCGACGGCCATGTGTGTGGGCTCGGAAAGACCCAGCATCGGGAATTCGCCATGGCATCCGGCGAGATGTCGATGCGTCAGTTCACCGAGTTTCTAGCCGTTACCTTCAAGCAGCTGGCTGCTTTCTCAATCGACGGCTCGATTCACTTTCAATGCATCGACTGGCGACACCTCAGTGAAATGCTGGCCGCCGGCGAAGTCTCCTACACCGAGCTTAAGAACCTGTGTGTTTGGGCCAAGAGCAACGGCGGTATGGGGTCACTCTACCGTTCGCAGCATGAGCTCGTCTTGGTGTTCAAATCGGGAACCGCGAAGCACTTCAATAACGTCGACCTAGGGCGATACGGCCGCTACCGAACCAATGTCTGGAGCTACCCCGGCGTCAACGCGTTTGGCGCCAACCGCGACGACCTGGCGCTCCACCCAACAGTAAAACCCGTTGCCCTGGTCGCCGACGCCATCCGCGATTGTTCCAATAGGCGTGGCATCGTGCTCGACGCCTTTGCCGGGTCGGGGACAACCCTCGTCGCGGCCGAGAGAACTGGACGCCACGGCTACGGCATAGAAATAGACCCCACCTACTGCGACGTCATCATCAGACGGATTCGCGACGTGTCGGGTCTTGAGGCAACGTTGCGCGGCACAGGCGAGAAATTCACCGAGCTTGAGGCGCAACGACGGGGCGACGCCGAACCCTGCAAAACTGCAGTGGCCGCCGATGGGGTAGTCGCATGAGCCAGGACGATGATAGCGGCTACGAAGTCGGTTACGCTCGCCCGCCGGTTCAGACGCAATTCAAGAAGGGGCAATCGGGTAACCGAAAGGGGAGGCCCAAGAAACGCGACATGACTGCTGAAGAACTGCTGGCGATATTGGACGAACCCGTAACTGTCGTCCAGCAGGGAAAGAAACGCCGCATGCAACCCGTTGAGGTCACCCTCAACCGGGTGTTGAAAGACGCGGTCTCAAAAAAGAACTTTAGATCGATCCGTTACCTACTGGAATTGTTTGAAGAACACGGCGTGCTTCGCGTCAGCGAAGAGTCTGTCGGCGGCGTTATTACCCTGCCAAACACCATGCCGTGGCCTATGGCCATGCTGATGGCCGAGCGTTTTGGTGTACCACCTTGGACGGCGCAAGAGATCGACGGCGGGCGAACCGAGTACCTGGCTAGCCGCTCCGAAGAACAGCGTATTGAAGACGAGCTGATTGGGTATCCGGACCTATGAGCAGTGATGACTCGAGATCCGGGGGTCGGGGCCACGCCAACCGTTTCGTCAGAGGCAAATCCGGCAATCCTCGTGGCCGCCCAAAGGGTTCACGCAACACAAAAACGATCGTGCGGGAATTGGCTGCTAAGACACACGTCGTCAACAACGCCGGCACCACGCGATGTGTCACCACCGTCGAGCTCATACTTCTTGCGGCGCGCGACAGAGCCATGTCCGGTGATGTAAGGGTTGCCAAATACCTTGAGGACCTAAAAAGTCGGATGGTGCCCGATGACTCGGGGGCCGGCTACCTCGTCGTGCCGGAAGCAATGTCGAAGGAGCAATGGATCGCCGAGCAGGAGAAACTCAACACGTTGCGTAGCATGCCAACCATCGACTAGGCCTTAGCGGGTCCGTTGCACGAGCCAATCGAACAGCCCCACGTCCACCGCAAGGTCGGCGAGTTTGGCGCCGGCCCAAACGTGCATGTTTGGCTTCTGCGGTGCTTCAAGCACGCCGCTGTGGCAGACAAAAAAGAAGCGATCGCAGCTGCCGTCGCGCTCGAAGCGTTCAACATAGTCGTTGAGTTCGGATTGGCTGCTGGCGGTCTTCACCTGCACCCAGGCAGTTTCACCGGTGACCGGTTGGTCGAGGATCAAATCGACATCGGGCATGTTGCCGCCCAACAAGCTGGTTCGCCGCCAGCCACCGCGCGCAAATATCAGGTCGACCAAGGTTTCAAACTCTTCCCAGTGCAGCTGCTGGATCATTTTTTGTGTTATGTCGCGCAGCTTTTCCTGCAGGGTCTTCGCCTCGACGTGCAACGGGTCCACTTCACCCTTGATGCGCCGGATAAGGTAATCGGCGCGCTCAACGGAGCAAATCGTCATCCGATAAGTTGCCGTGCGGGTCAGCGCCGAGCTCAAGTTTCGGACGGCTAAGGGTTCGCCAGTGAGGCTTTCGCGTCGCCAACCCCCAAGGGTGGCCCGGTATCGGCTGGGTACGTCCGGCAACCGTTCGCCGGTGGTTTTGACGTCCTTATCGGCGAAAGCCCACCACAGATGTCCGTCGGCCATCGTGACCCAAAGGGTATCTTCTCCGAGTTCGTAGAAATCGCGGATCTCACGGATGCCCTGGGTCGCCCCGCTAGGTTTGCGACCGTTGGCCAGCAACTGCTGCCTGACCGCGTCCCAGTCGCCCGCGGCACAAAGCGTGTGATCGACCAAGTGGTAGCCGAACGGGACAATGCCTTCGCTGATCGCCTGGTCCGCCCACAAACCGCCACGGCCAAGCTTGATGTAGCGAACGTGGCCCGGGTCAAAATCGCTGTTTGCCGGCACTTTGCACCGCCATGTAGCCGATAAGTGACGTCTACATGGGCTTGGTACGGCTACCGAAGTCAAGCGAATTGTCACTCATCGTCTGTAGACCGATCGTCGACACACGCGCGACCTGTAGGCGTGGATATTCGCGAACGCCTGGGTCGAAATTTACGCCGCCTACGCCAGAAAAACGGCTGGTCGCAGGAGGAGTTTGCATTCGAGGCTGGCCTGCATCGCACCTATATCAGCGACCTAGAGCGTGGTGCCCGAAACCCTAGTTTGACCGTGATCGAGAAGCTGGCCAGTGCCCTTGGTGTGAAACCGGGTCGGCTGTTGGACTGATCGACCTCGGTTCCGACAGCCACCGACTCCTGCGGTGCAACACCGCCTCTACGTAGACGTTGACATATCAGCACCGTATCGTTTTGAGGAGGAACTAACAGAGCGCAAGGAGGGACAACACGATGGTTTGTATAAATCCGGCTCGCCAACACCGATATGAAGAAATGCGACGGGAGGCAAGATACCGAGACGCTGCCGCCGAGCTTATTGTGGACGGAGCTTTCGACGGATCTCGCAATGCCTACAAATGGTATGAGGCCCTTCGGCGGCATACCGATTCAGACGCGACCGCAAGAATAAGAAGTGAGCGTCAGCAAGCGATAGAACGCGACTATGCACAGGAGGCTCAGGAGCGGAGCGTTCTCCGACAACGTGATGAATACAAAATCAGCGCACTCCACGAAGGACTCTCGCGCGATATTTCACAAGGCAAGGTGGCGACTGCGGAGCCGCCGGTCTGGATAGGCGATGTCATTGAGAACGTACCTGCCTTGGAATTGTCAGTAATTGAGCACTTGCAACAACATAGCGCCGACTTTGCCAAACTGCCATGGGATGTATCGGAGCATCTTTTCGCCGAATTTTTCTCCTCCCAAGGCTGGACGGATGTACGCCTCGTAGGCAGGGATCCGAGAACTTCAGCAGATATTTTCGTTTCCAATGTTCCTGGAGAAGGCCGGCGTGCCCGGCGGGTTTTTGTGGAGATCAAGCAGCATAAATCAAAGGTTGGCATTGAAATAGTTCAGAGTGTACTCGGAGCGTACGTGCTGGAGAGACCGAAATACGAGTGGCAGTACGCGGTCATCATTTCGCCAAGAGGTTTTAAAAAGTTTCGAAAAACTTCGACACCCGAGTTGAGAATTCGCGGGATAGAACTAAAGGACGGGGGGTGGCTTCTTGGTAACCTGAAGAGCTACAAGCCAAACCGAAATGGGCTTTGGTTGCCGCATCCGAGGAGGCAAATGCCGGACTAGAGCGGCGGCCTAATAGGGTGATTCTCCCTGGACCTCTCGAAAGCTCGCAGGCGACAACTCTGCCTATCTCAGACGCAAGCCGATCAGAGATCGTCTTCGGCAATGACCTCGAATGAAGCGCCGAGAGCATAACAGGCAGCTCGCGCACCCAACAACAGCGCGTCCAGCTGCTGCATGCGGCGAATTTCCGAACTTGCATTGTCGCCCGTCATTTCTAGGCGAATGCGGTCATGGACGCTACGCCGGACGCGCGGCTGCAAGACCACCACTCGCTTCTCCATATTGGCTCCGGCGTCTCTCAGAACCTCTAGCACACCAGCACGATCTTGCTGCCTCTCGCCGTCACGCCAGACGGCGTCTCTGAGCTGCCCGTCGCTATTAGACGCCAGCTTTTCGATGAGAATGCCGCGGTCAACGTGGCGAAGGTTTTTAACTGCTTGGCCGACGACAACTTCGTGGTCGGAAACGGACACGCCGCGGTCCGCGCTGTCTGAATGGCTGCCCTTGACGTGAATGAGCGTCAAACGGGGCGGATTGGCCGTCTCGTCAAAATGAATGAAGTCGGCCGATTCCATCGATCCGTCATCGCAGACCAACCAACCTCTGGGCGCTCCCCGGTCCTCCAAGTCTGGCCAGTTCCTTGCGACCAATCCAAACAGAGAGCGGTCGTTAGCGTCGCCAATATTCTCGACAGCAAATCTCCGCCCATCGACAGGCTTTTCTTGGCGCACCACGATGTTGTCTTGCGCCATGTTTACCCAGCGCCAATCAGTGAATTGCGCATCCCTGAACTGGGTCCTGTAGAGTTGCCCTCGGGCGTAGATGTGGCCAGTGTCGAAGTAGACTGTAAGGTTGTCAGAGTTTTGACAAATCTTGCGCAAATCCTGGTGGTGCTCCTCCCCCTCACCCCATTGTATCGTTCCCACCTTCATGCCAACCTCGCCCCCGCTCCGTGGCTCGAATTCGTAGGCTAGCCGGCCAAGCTGTTCGTCGCCCCAAAACACATCGGCGTCGAAATTCGGGCTGCCATCGACGGCGCTAATATCAAAGCGCACAGCGTCGCTGAATTGCTGTAGCCATCGCTCTTCCCCATCGTCATGTTCAACGCCCGCCACCGCCAGTTCGGGCACAATGACGGCCATTTCATATGGCTGCTCGACGCCATCAACGCCGCTGGTAGGTTGGGCGAGAATGGGGATGGAGGGCGTACTGGGTAGTTCTGCCGCCGTTTTTTCCGCTGCTTGATCTAAGACAAGTGCCATGCGGCCTGTGAACTCGTCCCAGGAGCGCGTTGGACCGATCCAGATCCGAGCGTGCCTCGGGCTCGCGCCAATAACGGCAGACCTGCCACCCGAGACAAGCAGCTGATTGCTCGATGTGCTGCGCACTGAGCTAAAATAGTATGTCTGGTCATCTAGGGGGTCGAGCGCCGATTCCAGTTCAAGCCCCGAGAGCACCTTC
>JAJFJX010000268.1 GCA_021773655.1 Panacagrimonas sp. | reverse complement strand
TCCGTATCCAGCCGAATGTCCTGCGACAACCAGGTCGCGCCATGATTTTGGGATCGACTGAAGTAGATCGAGTTTCGATGCCTCACATCCCCCCAGACCACATAGATGAATTCCCCCGAAGCCGCGATCTGTGGTGAAAAGGCATCATCCGTTACCGCGTTCCTATCAAGACGGTGATCGACACCAAACCATGTGGCGCCTTGATCCAGCGAGCGGTTGAAGAAGATGTCCCGGGGTCCCCATACCGGGTCGCCAAATCGGCTGTCTCGCCAAACGATGTAGATCGTGTCATCGGACATTGCGAGATGTGGGTCAAAAGAGCTTCCGATCCCCAGTGGGTTTGTGCTAACTCGAGCATCGGACTGCAACCAAGTTGTTCCATTGTCGAGTGAGCGGTTGAAATAGATGTCAGAGGATCCATCCCGTTCGTCACTCCAAGCTACATAGACCGAGTTCGCTGATGCTGCTATTCGAGGGTCTTGCGACATGTGAGATCCTGGTGCGTCAGTCTCGAGTCGAAGATCCGTCGGAAGCCAGGTGTTGCCTCGATCAAGAGATCGATTGAAGTAAATGTCTCTGGTGAAGGGGACTGTGGGAAATCTAGTGTTCCGCTCGTCATGCCAAACTACGTAGACGGAGTCGCCAGATGCGGCGATCGCAGGCTTGCGAGCGTTAAGCCCGAGGGTCAGCGGAGGACTTGCATCCAGCCTGATGTCTGAGCCCAGCCATGTCTCCCCTGCATCCAATGACCGATTCGAATAGGTTCCGAAGGATGTTCCCCCGCGTTGGTCTTGCCAGACAAGGTAGATTGCATCTCCGGAACAGGCCAGGTCAGGAAACTGAGACTCAGACTCGCCGGGTGGGTCAGTCTCGATGCGCGTATCGCTGGCTTGCCAGCTGGCGCCGCCATCGAGTGATCGGTTGAAGTAGATGTCTTGCTTCCCATTGCGGTCATCGCTCCACACCACGTAGACCCTGGCACCGCTCGCTGCCATCCGAAGGGACTCGGCGTGGACTGCAGTGGTCGGGTCGGTATTGACGTGGGTGTCTGGTTGCCGTTGTGCAGTGCAGGGCGTGAATGCGAGAGGAATGCAAATTGCCAGCGCGAGGCCGCATCTTGATTGCGCAGAGATCCACGAGAACGAGTATTTCACAGGATCCACGCCTCGATCGCGTTGGTCAGAGTCATGCCGGCCACTGCCGCCGGATCCAGGAGCGCCGCCTGAAAGTTGAGGTTGAAGCCGATCAACTCGGGGAAGGAGGGGATGGGGACTTGGATGTTTACTGCGCCTTCACCAGGGACGCCGGCGCTGCCGCCGAGGACGATGGGGACCAGTCGCCCGATTGGATCGATGAGCAAGCTGCCACCGGCGAGGGGGATGTCCGCCTTGGATCCCGGTCCGCCGACGGCGAGGAGTCCGGCGGCGCCGCCGATGGCGTTGTTGATGCTGAGAGTGAAGGTGCTGCCGAGAGTGAGGGCGTCGGTGCCGTGGAGGGTGGGGGTGTTGCCACCGGTGCCTGGGGTGCCTTCGCCGTACGGGAGGGCGCCGAAGGGGATGGTGAAGTAGATGTCGGATGAACCGTTGCGCTCGTCCTGCCAGGTGACGTAGACGGATTCACCGCCCATCGCGATCTCTGGACGAAGGGAGGCTGCCGCCCCAGGTTGGTCTCCGTCCAGACGGATATCGGAACTCAACCAGTTGATCCCACCATCAGAGGATCGATTGAAGAAGATGTCGGCCTCTCCATCCTTCTTGCGTGCCCAGATTGCATAGACGGACATGCCCAAGACTGTGACCCGTGGCTGACCGTCAAATAGGAGTTCACCGGAACCCCTATCCACGCGCACGTCAGAGCTCAGCCAGGTTGCCCCTTGATCCAGAGAGCGGTTACAGAAGATGGATCCGCCGAATCTGCCATCGGGCCAGGCTACAATGACCAGGTCACTCGAGGACGCTACCTGGGGAATGCCAACTGAAAACTGCCCCGGAGTTCGACTCAGTTTTAGATCGGACGACAGCCAGCTACTTCCTCTGTCGGGAGAGCGGTTGAAGTAGACATCATAGGGGCCCCATACCGGATCTTGTTGCCTGCTGTCCCGCCACACAGCGAAGACGGCTTCACCGGCGACGGCGAGCTGCGGATGGAGAGAGCCGCCAATACCGGGGGAATCTGTGTCCAACCTCCTGTCGGATAGCAGCCAACTGCTGCCGTCGTCCAAAGATCGGTTGAAGTAGATGTCCGGGTTACCGTTGCGCTCGTCGCTCCAAATGACATAGACGGAGCTGCCCTCTGACATGATCTTGGGAAAGACTGACATGTGGGAGCTACTGTCGGTCTCAACCCTTAGGTCATCGTTCAGCCATGTCCTTCCGCCATCCAAAGACCGGTTGAAGTAGATATCCATCCGTCTCGGAAAGTCGAAACCGATGTGATTGCGAGTATCTCCCCAGGTCACGAAGACGGAGTCGCCGGATGCACTGAGCTCTGGTTTGGAAGTCCCGAAGAAGGAAGAAGTCGTGTTCAGTCTGAGGTCAGTGTTCAGCCAGGTACTGCCGCAGTCGTTGGACTTGTTAAAGTAGATGTCGCGGTAGAGGTTCTCCCTAGTCTCTTCCCAGACGACATAGACAGATTCATCCACTGCAGCGATGCGCGGCGCTGTGGATTGGGCGCTCCCGGGAAGGTCCGTGTCGAGGCGCAGGGCATTGGGGAGCCAGGTGGCGCCGCCATCGAGTGAGCGGTTGAAGTGGATGTCACCAGAGTTTCGGCCATTGCGGTCATCGCTCCAGACGACATAAACCTTTTCGCCTGAAGCTGCGATTTGGGGATCAATCGCCATGCTTGATCCGGGGACTGGGTGTCGATCGATGCGCATGTCTGGATGCCTTTGCGCAGGGCAAGGATTACATGTGAGCGCAAGAAAAGCCGTCAGCGCGAGTGCGAATCTTGATTGCGCAGAGATTGGCATCCCATGAAGGATCACAGAATCCAAGCCTCCACCGCATTGGTCAGAGTCATGCCGGCAATGGCAGCCGGATCCAGAAGCGCCGCCTGAAAGTTGAGGTTGAAGCCGATCAACTCGGTGAAGGAGGGGATGGGGACTTGGATGTTCACGACTCCTGCACCGGGGAGGCCGGCGCTGCCGCCGAGTAGGATTGGGACTAGCAGTCCGATGGGATCGATGAGCAGGCTGCCGCCGGCGAGGGGGATGTCCGCCTTGGAACCAGGCCCGCCGACGGCGAGGAGTCCGGCGGCGCCGCCGATGGCGTTGTCGATGCTGAGGGTGAAGGTGCTGCCGAGAGTGAGGGCGTCGGTGCCGTGGAGGCTGGGGGTGTTGCCGTTGCTGCCTGGGGTGCCTTCGCCGTAGGGGAGGGCGCCGAAGGGGATGGTGAAGTAGATGTCTTTGAATCC
>JAJFJX010000267.1 GCA_021773655.1 Panacagrimonas sp. | reverse complement strand
CACCGGCTTCGACGTCACCGGCAACAGCCCGCAGGCGCAGATCTTCCAGGCCGAGCTGGAACGCGAACGACAGAATCTGGAGGACGACGCCGCCGACTACGACCTCTGGCCGATCCTGCGCCTGGGCGTGCACTGGCGGTTCTAGGGCCTGCTCACGCTACGGCGATGGCTGCAGCGCAGGTCGCTTTTGCCCAGCGCAAGGAATGAAGTGGCTCGATGTATCGGAATTCACGAGGAGCGACTGACGCCGCGATGCGCCAAAGCGGCCAGGATCCCCTCAGGCCGGGGAGCGCCCCCAGGGGCGATTGCAACTCCCCTGTTGTGATTCCTGCCGCGCTTGGGCCCACCTTGCTTTGCGACGCTTGGCCCGCGACGAAATCGTCAATAACGTTCAGGGCAGCGACCACGCCGTCACCGGCTCGTCGAAGCCCTTGACCTCCAGTGTCGCGCAGGGCTCGAGGTCGGCCTTGCCTGCCAGTTCGACGCTGCGCGCATCGATCAGGATGCGGCCGTGCCCGGCCTGCTCGCACAGACGCGAGGCCAGGTTGACCACCGGGCCGACCGCGGCGTATTCCCAGCGCGAAGCCGAGCCGATGATGCCCACCGTGGCCAGCCCGCTGGCAACGCCGATGCCGATGCCGAGCGGGAACTGCCGCGTGCTCCAGCGGCGCGTGACTTCCGTGGCGGCGACACGGATGCGCCGCGCCATCTCGATGCCGCAACGCGCGTGGTGGGCCACCGGCAGCGGAGCTCCGACCAGGATCAGAACGCCGTCGCCGGCGTAGTCCTTGACCGTGCCGCCGAACTCGGCGACCACCTTGCCGACCTCGTCGTAATACTCGCGCAGGGTCTTGATGACGCTGGAGGACGGATGCGCCTGGGCGAACGCGGTGAATCCCCGCAGGTCCGAGCACACCACCGTGATCTCCACCGTGCGGTGCTGCACCGCATGCTTGAGTCCGCGCTCGCGCACCAGCTTTTCCACCTGCGGCGACAGGAAACGCGCCAGAAACTGGCCGCGTTCGCCCTGCACCATCAGGTATTGCATCACGCCAATCAGGAACACCATCAGCCCCGCCACCATCAGCAGTGCGCCGACCTTGGCCGGCACGATCAGGCCGATCACGATCATCGGAAAGCCGATGATCGCCGCCACGATGCGGATGCGTTCCGAGCGATCCGGACGCGCCAGCAGCAGCAGGATGGTGGCCACCGCCCCGGCGAACACCGACATCAACAAAGGCCCTGCGAAGACCCAGAAGCCGGGCTGCCGGAGCACCTCCAGGTCATTGACCGCACCCAGGAACTGGTCACGCCGCAGTTCCGGCATCAGCACGCCGGCAGCACCGTGCAGCAGACCGGCAAACTGCCCGGTGCGCAGCAGCGCATCGCTCAGGCTCACGTGCAGATGTTCGGCATCGATGGTGCGACGCACGCGGCGCACCCACTCCAGCGAGGCCATCAGGGCCACGGCGTCGGCCATGGCCAGCCAGCGACCGGCCAGTGGCACCGGGCCGGTGCCGCCACTGAGCGGCAGGCTCAGGCCGACCGCCGCAGCGAAGGCGACGAAGGCCAGCGCCAGGGCACGGCTGGTGGGCGAGCGGATGTCGGCGAGGATGAAGGCTGCCCCAATGCCCAGCGCCACCAGCGCCACCAGCTGGCTGGGCAGCCAGTCGGCCGGCAGGGTGTCGGCGTCCATCAGGCGGACACCGCGTAGGGGCTCACCGGATCGGCAAAGCCCTTGATCCTCAGCGCCGGGCGGCGGTCCAGCCGCTCCGACGGCGCGCGCGCGCGGGTTTCCTCGGCGACCAGGATCTCGCCCGGCGCGGCCTGCTCGCACAGCCGCGAGGCGAGGTTCACTGCCGCACCCACGGCGGTGTATTCCAGCGCCGCCGAGCCGATGATGCCCACGGTCACCGGGCCACTGGCCACACCCAGGCCGATTCCCAGCGACCAGCCCTGTGCGCGCCAGGATTCCGCGAGCTGCTGGCAGCGCGCCCGGATGCGCCGCGCCAGGGCCAGTCCGCGCAAGGGGTGATCGGCCATCGGCAGTGGCGCGCCCACCAGCACCAGCACGCCGTCACCGGCGTAGTCCTTGATGGTGGCGCCGAATTCGGCCACCACCTCGCCGACGCCGTCGTAGTACTCGCGCAACACGCGCAGCACGGCGACCGAAGGTTGGCTGGCCGCGAATGGCGTGAAGCCGCGCAGGTCGGCGCAGACCACGGTGATCTCCAGGTGATTTTCCTGCATGGCGCGCGCCAGCCCGCGTTCGTTGACCAGCCGCGCCACGTCCGGGGACAGGAAACGTGCCATGAACTGACCGCGCTGGCCCTGGGCCATGTAGTAATGCACCGAGCCGATCAGAATGAGGATCTCGCCGATCACGCAGCTCACCGCCGCCAGGTCGGCGGGCAGCACGAAGCCGGCGAGGAAGAACGGCACTGCGGCCGCCATCGCCAGCACGCGCAGCCGCTCGATTCGATCCGGCCGGCGTCGCAGCAGCAGCAGAATCCCCACCATCCCGGCCAGCGCGGCGAGCTCGATCGGGGCTGCGAACAGCCAGAACTGCCATTCCGACCAGGCCCCTTCGCGCATCGCCGCACGGATGAAATGCTGCACGCGCAGTTCCGGCGCGGCGATGGCAAAGACGCTGTAGAGGCCGGCACTGAACTGACCGATGCGCAGCGTGTTGTCGCCAAATCGGGTATTGAGCCCGGCCGAGGCCGGCAGGGTCTGGCGCACGCGCAGCAGCCATTCGAGCATCGCGATCAGGGCGATCGATTCCGGCACCGCCAGCCAGCCCGACCAGGCGGGCGGCTGCTCGGCCATGTCGATCAGCCCGACATTGAGGAAGATCGAAACGCCGGTCGCGGCCAGTGACGTGGCCAGGGCCTGCGAGGTTCGCGAGGCCGCATCCACACTCAGGAAGGCCAGCGCCATGCCCAGGGCGATCAGCGACACCAGGGTGTGCAGCGAGATTTCGAACATGAGCGGATTACCGGGCGCGGTCGATTATCCCGGAATCGGCACGGATCGGCGCCGGAACCGAGACCTTCACCGCCAGGGCGCGGTGGCGCATTGACAACGACGGGGCGCATACGAACGCGTCCGGAATTGCTCGCTTCGCATTCCTTTGTTGATCCATGCCCATGTGATCCATGCCCATGCGCCCTCGCGGCCAGGCTCCGCTTGTTTGCGACGCAGGGCCACGACCTCAGCCGGGCGGCCCGGCGCCGCCGGTCACCGCTGCGGTTTCCTCGCTGAGCGCCGATCCGGCCTGCCGCGGCGTGGTCAGCGGCCGGGGCTTGAGACGGTTGCTGTGAAGCAGGTCCACGCCCGCATTGAGGCCGCCGGTGAACTGCAGTTCGATGCGTTCACGATCACGACGACGCAGGTCGGCCGCAATCTCCGCGGCTTCCTGTTCGCCGACGCCCAGCAGGCGCAGCGCCGCCTCGCCGAAACTGGTGGCCGACTCGTAGACCTCGCGCACCTGATAGTCGACATCGTGCGCCATCAACTCCAGCGCATGCTGGCGGTCGATGGCGCGCACCAGCAGGCGGGCCTGCGGAAATTCACGGCGAACCAGTTCCACGATCCGGTTCGAGATAGTCGCATCATCGACACATACCGCGATGGCGCGGGCGCGATGGGCCCCGGAAGCGTGCAGCACGTCGACACGGGTGCCATCGCCGTAATAGACCTTGAATCCGAAACCCGCCGCGCTGCGGATCATCTCCACGTCGTGGTCGATGATCGACACCTCCAGCCCACGCGCGAGCAACGCCTGACTGGCCACCTGCCCGAAACGGCCGAAGCCGATCATGAGCACGCTGCCGCCGAGGTTTTCGGCCTTCTCCACCCCTTCCAGCGAGGTGGTCCGCGGGTGGGGCAGCAGCCAGCGCAGACTGATCACCGCCAGCGGCGTCAGGGCCATCGACAGGATCACCACCGCCGTGAACACCGCCAGGGTGGTGGCGTCGAGCACGCCGGCGGCGGCGCCGGCGGCGTACAGCACGAATGCAAACTCGCCGCCCTGTGCCATCAGCATCATGCGGTGCACGCCCTCGCCGTGGCTGCCGCGAAACACCCGTGCCACAGCGTAGATGGCGGCCGACTTGAGCGACATGAACACTGCCACGAACAGCAGGATCTGCTTCCAGTGGGTGGCAAACACCGACAGGTCCAGGGCCATGCCGACGCCCAGAAAGAACAGCCCCAGCAGCAGGCCGCGAAACGGCTCGATGTCAGCCTCGAGCTGATGGCGGAAGGTCGACTCGGACAGCAGCACACCGGCCATGAACGCGCCCATCGCCATCGACAGCCCGCCCCACTGCATCAGCAGCGCCGAACCCAGCACCACCAGCAGCGCCGCCGCCGTCATCACCTCGCGCGCATGGGCGGCCGCCAGCAACCGGAACATCGGATTGAGCAGCCAGCGTCCGGCACCGAACAACGCCGCGATGGCCACCAGCGCCAGGCCCACGCCCAGCCAGGCCGAGCCTGCCGTATCGGCGCCCGCCGACGCACTGCCCAGCAGTGCCACCATCGCCAGCAGCGGCACGATGG
>JAJFJX010000266.1 GCA_021773655.1 Panacagrimonas sp. | reverse complement strand
CGCGCCGGCCGGCGTGCGTGATCAGGACCCGCAGGCGCTGACCCAGACCGGACCCGGGCTTCCCGGGTGGACCTGGCGCAGCGCCCGATTGAGCTGGTCCGGCCCGGTCACGGCCGAACAGGACTACACCCTGTGGCTGATGCCGCCCTGGCTGACCCGTGCGCTGGGCTGGGCGTCGATCGCGCTGATCGCACTGCTGGCGGCTCGCTGGCTGGAGCTGCGGCTGCGCTGGCCGCGCGCGGACCCGTCGCAGGCCGCCGTTCTGATGCTGGCGGTGGCCGGCGGCGGCCTGATGGTGGGCGCGCCGCCGGCCCACGCCGTCGATGTGTTGCCACCGCAACCACTGCTCGACCAGTTGCGCGAGCGACTGCTGGCACCGCCGGACTGCCTGCCGCACTGCGCGCACTGGTCCGGCCTGGACCTGCGCCTGACCGCCGCCGATGAGCTGCTGCTGCGCCTGCAGGCCGAGGCGCAGATCGACATCGCCCTGCCGCTGCCGCTGCCGCCGCTGCCCGCCGAAGTCAGCCAGGTCTGGCAACCCGCACGGGTGCTGCTCGATGGCCGCCAGGCGGTCCTGCAGCGCGACGACCGGGGGGGGCTATGGGTCGCCGTCGGCGCCGGCGTCCACGAGGTGGAGATCCTGGGCTCGGTGCGCGATTTCGACCAACTGCAACTGCCGACCGCGCCGGCACTGCAAGGGGCGCGCGTCGACGCCCCCGGATGGACGGTCAGTGGCATCGATGCCCAGGGGCGCGCCGGGCGGGTGATCGAACTGCAGCGCACACGACGCGAGGATGCCCCCACCCGCGAAGCGCCGCTGGTGCAACAGCCCCTGCCGCCGCTGCTGCGCCTGACCCGGGACTTCCGTTTCGGGCTGGACTGGCACCTGGTCTCCACGCTGCTGCGCGAGGGCAACGCCCAGGGTGCCGCGGTGCTCACGCTGCCGGCCCTGCCCGGCGAGGTGGTCACCGGCGATGCCGTGCGCCGCAACGGCGATCACATCGAGCTCGCCTTCGGTCCCGGCCAGCGTCTGCTGCGCTGGACCTCCAATCTGGAGATCGTGCCGCGCCTGAGTCTGCACGCCAGCCCGCGCAGCGATCTGTTCGAGATCTGGCGCTTCGACATCAGCCCCATGTGGCATGCGCGTTTCGAGGGCCTGCCCGCAGTCGGCCAGCAACAGGGCGACTGGCGACGGCCGAGTTTCCGGCCCTGGCCCGGCGAGGTGCTCGACGCCCTGCTGAGCCGGCCGGCCGCCGTTGGCGGGCGGATCCTGACCCTGGACCGCGCCAGTTTGGATGTGCAGCCCGGGCAGCGCGCCACCGATTACCAACTGGAACTGGTCATCCGCACCAGCCAGGGCGGCCAGCATGCCCTGCCGCTGCCGACCGACCTGAGGCTCCAGGCGCTGCGGATCGATGGCGTCAACCAGCCGCCAAGACAGGAAAACGGCCGCCTGATCCTGCCCCTGCGACCCGGGACCCAGCAGGTCCAGCTGGAATTGAGGCGCGACCAGGGCCAGAGCGCACTGATGCGCACCCCGGCGCTGGATCTGGCGGCGGCCGGTGTCGATGCGCGCATGCACCTGAACGTTCCGCCCGGCCGCTGGGTGCTGTTCACAGGCGGACCCGCGCTGGGCCCCGCGGTGCTGTTCTGGGGCGTGCTCGCGGTGCTGCTGGTGGTGGCGGTCGCACTCGGTCGCAGCGGCCTGACCCCGCTGGCAACCTGGCAATGGACGCTGCTGGCGATCGGCCTGTCGCAGCTTCCGGTCACGCTGGCCGCGGTCGTCGCCGGCTGGTTGTTTGCGCTGGCCCTGCGCAGCCGCATCCCGGCACACTGGGGCCCGCGGCGCTTCAACACTGTCCAGGTGGTGCTGGCGCTCTGGACCCTGGCGGCACTGGCCACGCTGTTCGGCGCGGTGGCGCAGGGCCTGCTCGGAACCCCGGAAATGCAGATCGCCGGCAACGGCTCCAGCCGGTACGACCTGCACTGGTACCAGGACCGCTACGACGCCTCGCTGCCCTCGGGCTGGGTGCTGTCGGTGTCGATCTGGTGGTACCGGGGCCTGATGCTGCTGTGGGCCCTGTGGCTGGCCAACAGCCTGCTGAACTGGCTGCGCTGGGGCTGGTCGCAATACGCCAGCGGCGGACTGTGGAAGAAATCACCCCGTGTCACGCCATCATCGGCACCCAACCCAGGAGACGCCACGCCATGAACGACCTGCTCACCAAACGCTGTCTGCCCTGCGAAGGCGGTGTTCCCGCCCTGGACGCCGCCGCCTGCGGTGAGCTTATGTCGCAGCTGGGCCCGCGCTGGACGCTGGCCGAAGACGCACGCTCCATCACCGCCCGGTTCGAGTTCAAGAACTACTACCACACCACCGCCTTCGTGAATGCGCTGATCTACGTGGCCCACCGCGAGGACCATCACCCGGACGTCAGTTTCGGCTACAAGACCTGCGAGGTGCGTTACTGGACCCACGCCGTCGGCGGGCTGAGCGAGAACGATTTCATCTGCGCGGCCAGGATCGACGCCCTGCTCGACTGAGATCGCTCACACCGGGGTGCGTCCGCTCAGGGCGTGCGCCAGGGTGCCCCCGTCGACGTACTCGAGTTCGCCGCCCATGGGGATGCCATGGGCGATGCGCGACACCCGCACGCCGGCGGCCTTGCCGATCTCGGCCAGGTAATACGCCGTGGCCTCACCTTCCACGGTCGGATTGGTCGCCACGATCATTTCCTGGATCTGGCCGCCGTCGAGCACCTCCTGCAGGACAGACAGCCCCAGCTCCTCGGGCCCGACCCCGTCCAGTGGTGACAGTCGGCCCATGAGCACGAAATAGCGCCCGCGGTAGGCGCTGGCGGCCTCGATGGCCATCAGGTCGGCGGGTGACTCCACCACGCAGAGCAGGCCACTGGCACCGCGGGCCGGCGTGCAGTAACGGCAGGCCTGGTCCTCGCAGAACATGCGGCAGCCCGGACAGCGGCCGATGGCGTCGAGCGCCTCCCCCAGCGCGGTGGCCAGGTTGCGGGCGCCCTGCCGGTCCCGATCAAGCAGGTGAAAGGCCATGCGTTGGGCCGACTTGGGGCCGACGCCGGGCAGCTTGCGCAGAGCCTCGATCAGACGCGCCAGGCGGGGGGTGTAGGTATTCATCCGGAGCCGATTCTAGCGGCCGGCGGCGGTCTGACTGGAACGGTCCTCGACAGGACTCTCGCGGGTATCAGTCCTGTGCCAGGAACGAGGCGAAGAAATCCCAGATCAGGCCATAGCCCTCGGCGTCGTTGTTCTGGTTGCCGAGCGCCGCCTCGCCGGCGGCACCGACCACGTAGAGCAGGCTGGGTTCGATATGCCCGGCCAGGTTGGCGCGATAGAACACGACCGGCGACGGCGACGGCTGGTTGCCGAAGTTCGGCCGCCGGTCGTAGCGCATCTCGCGCAGCGTGGATCGGCGGTCGGCGGTCGATAGGTTGGGCAGCAGCCGGTTGATGCGCGGGGTCCGGACGTTGCCGTTGTAGTTCACCCAGAAGTCGCGCGAGCCCTCGGCCGACAGCAGGCAGCCGGCGAGCGAAAGCGACAGCAGCGGGCAACTACCGTCGGCATTGGCGCTGCCGCTCCACGGCACCAGGGCGTCCTGGTCGCCGTTGATCAGCGCGATGGGCACCGGCTCGCCGGCGTTCTGGCAGGTACTGTTGGCCGCCACGTTGGCCAGGGTGGACCCCACCGCGCGCACCAGACCGGGACGTTCCAGGGCCATGCGCTGCGCCATGAAGCCGCCGTTGGACTGGCCGAGGACAAACACCGCCTGGGCGTCCGCCGCATAGGCCCCCTCGGGATCGGTGAGGTGCGCGATCAGGTCGGACAGGAAGCCGACGTCGTCCGCATTGCGGCGGTTGTTGGGCCGGCAGTCGTTCCAGGTCTTGTTGG
>JAJFJX010000265.1 GCA_021773655.1 Panacagrimonas sp. | reverse complement strand
CACGTTTGACGATACGCACGATGATACGCACAGCGCCGTCAAGGCGGGCGGGCACCTCGTGTGCGACGACTGCCCTAACGACGACGCCCTCGCCATCGCCGCCGCACCCAACGACGTCCCCGCGCTGCTGGCCGAAGTCGAGCGGCTGCCGCGGATCGAGGCGGCGGCGCGGGAGTACTTCGAGCCTTGGGCGGGCCGCTGGACGCCAAGGGAGATCCAGGCCGGGCTACTGCGCAGGCAGCGCGCCCTCCGCGACAACGCCACGGAGCCGCGATCATGACCATCAACCCGCGCAGAGCCCTTGTCCTATTCCTGGCCGGTGGAGTCATCGGGGTGGTCGTGTACGAGATCACCGGCTCCGATATCGCCGCCTTGCTCATTGCCGCCGTCGCGGGCTGGCTGTGGCCGTGGGAGGTGATACGGTGACCCGCCCCTTCGATCCCCTCCGCGCCGATCATCCGATGGTCGGAGCCCCGTGCGCCCTGTGCGGCGAGCCGATGCGCGTGGGCGAGCGCCCGACGCTAATCGCGATCCCCGGCACCGGGGACGGGCGCATCGCCGAAGCCGCGCCCGCGCATTGGACGTGCCATAGCGTGCCGGGTCACGCCGAGCTGCGGCGGGTCGCGGAAGCGGCGCAGCTGCTACTGGCAGAGGTGGACGAGTTGCACCCGGCCGGGCTTTCGTCTACGTGGCAAATGCGCGAGGCGCTTGCCGCACACGACGACAGGAGCGAATGATGCACGCCCCGCGCACCGACGCCGACCGCATCCCCGTATCCGAAGACGAGCGCCGCCGCATGGCCAAGCCGTCGCCACCGTCCGAGCCCGATCCCGAGCACGTCGCGGAGTGGGTGAGCATGGGCGAGATCCTAGGCCGCGACTTCCTCGTGCGCGCCAGCTACGACCGCGAGGACTGGTTATCGAATCGCGAGGGCGAGCCGCTGACCGGCGACGCGCTCATCAAGCGTATCGTGTGGACCGATGAGCACGCGGCCATCGTTGAGGCTCTACGCAACCTCGCGCGTGCCGTAGCATCATGACAGGAGCGATCCATGCCCAACGCAAACGACAAGCCGCTGACCATCCCGCAAGTCGCGAGCTTCTTCGGAGTCACGCGGCAATGTATATACGCGTGGCTGAAGAGCGGCGACCTGCAATCGCACGAGGACACGAGCAAGACGCAGCACCGCCATTCGTTCACGTGGGACCAGCTACGCGCGTTCGATGCGACGCGCCCCGAGTCGCGGCGAATCTTTCGCGACGCTTGACGCTAGCCGTTGCATCGTGTAATATGACGTCCACAATAAACGAGGGGCCGGCGACGTTGCAAGCGTCCCGGCCCCGACCCATCAGGAGTGGAGCCCGATGAGCGCGAACATTCTACCCCCGACAACCGAATGCGGACGAACGCCATGACGTGGGCCGTCGCCGTCCAGACGCTGGACGAAGGGCTGGCCACGTTCGTTGCCGTCGTCGCGCAGCGCCCGACGCCCGAGAGCGTGGCGCGTGCCCGGCGTGACGCGTGGCGCGTGCGACCGACGACGATCATCCGCGATACAACCAAGCGCAAGGGGGAGACACGATGAGCAAGTTCTCATTCACGCAGGCAAGTCGCACCAAGGCGCGGTCTCGGATCGCGTTGATTGGCCCGAGCGGTAGCGGTAAGACGTACTCCGCGCTACGAATCGCGCGCGGGCTGGCCGGGCCGGATGGTCGTATCGCGGTGATCGACACTGAGCACGGCAGCGCGTCGAAGTACGCCGGGACCGTGACCGACTTCGACGTGCTCGAGCTGGACCACCACGGGCCGGAGACGTACGTCCAGGCGATCCAAGCGGCGGACGCGGCGGGCTATGACGTGCTCGTGATCGACAGCCTGAGTCACGCGTGGTCGGGCCGAGACGGGGCGTTGGAGCAAGTGGACAACGCCGCCAAGCGGTCGCGTAGCGGCAACTCTTACGCCGCGTGGCGGGACGTGACGCCGAAGCACAACGCGCTTATCGACGCCATCGTGGGGTGCAAGTGCCACGTGATCGCGACGATGCGAGCAAAGACCGAGTACGTGATCGAGCAGGTCAAGGGCAAGTCGGTGCCGAAGAAAATCGGGCTGGCAGCCGTCCAGCGCGACGGTATGGAGTACGAGTTCGATATCGTGGCGGACATGGATTTAGAGCACAACATGCTCGTTTCCAAGACGCGTATGCCGGGCATCGACGGCGCGGTGATCGCGCTCCCCGGCGAGAACTTCGGCGCGACGGTTGGCGCGTGGCTCAACGAGGGCGTTGATGCGCCGGTCAATGCTCCGGTCCGGGATGGCCGTGCCGCGCTCGAGAAGTCGTTGGACGCTATCGAGCACAAGCATATCGAGGGCAACGGGAACCGCGACGAGGACGAGTTACCGGAGCCCGCGCGCACCGAGCGTGCGCCCGAGCACTGGACGCCGCTAATCGAGGGCGCGACCGACTACGCCGACCTACGCTCCGTGCTCGGCCGGATCATGCGGTCCCCGGACAGCCCGCGCCGGTTCGGTGCGCTGAAGGCGTGCGCGTCGGCGCTGGTGGGATGCGCCAGCGTCGACGACCTCGAGGCGCTTGCGCGCGACCTTGCGTACATCGATAAGAGCGCGCCCCACGGCAAGGGCGTCGGCGCTATCGAGACCATCGTAACGGACGCGCTGGCCGTGTTGTACGAGCAAGCGGGCGAGCCGGTGGCGGTGGCGTCATGACGCGCTGGCATCGGTCGGTCGAGTTGTACGAGGAGTGGATCGCGGTAGGTGACGACGAGTCCAACGTGGCGACATTCGTTGCCGCAGCCGTTCCGAAGTTGCGCGCCGCAGGGTGCCCGGGGCGCGTTGTCGCGGACCTTGAGCAATGCGATTGCTTCGATAGCTTCAACAACGCGTGGGACGAGGTTTACGACTGGGCAGACCGCGCGCGTGTTTGGATCAACTTGACGAGCATGCCTGTGGTGCTCCCATGACGATCATCAACGAGACCACCGGCGAAATCACCGCCGCGCCCACCACTGCGCTCGTGCCCGACGACGACGCGAACCGGTTCGCGGCGCTATGCGACGAAGTGCGCGCGTTGGAGATGCAACGGGCCGACCGCATCGCAGAGCTACAGGTGGACGACGAAGAGCTCAAGGGCATCGACTCCCGGCTATGGTCGGCCCAGACCGCCCGCGACGCCATCCTCGCCCGATGGGACGACGCGTTCGCGGACGCCGAGCCGGGGACCGCGATCGACACGCCGCGATTACGCGTGCTGAAGCCGAAGGGTCGCGAGTCGTGGCGGCTGAGGCAGAGCGCGAAGGAGTTGGGTAGTCACGATGCCCGGTGCGAGCTTGGCGATATCCTGTGCGCCATGCTACCCGGCGAACCCGGCGTAGAGATCGCGGCCCTCACCGACGCCGTCATCGCGTGGCTCGGCCCCGAGCGCACGGTGAGCGAGCCTGGCGCGCTGCGAATCACGGTGCGCCCGCCGAAGGGCGGTGGATCGTGAGGCACTACATCGTCTACTCGCCCGAGATGAGCGAGACCATCCCCGTGCTTGATTACGTACAGGGCCCGCTCGAATACTTCCGCGACGCCGCGTCAGTCCAGGCCCGAACCAAGCGCCGGGCAATCACCGCCGCCGTGAAAAGCGAGTTCTTCGATTCATGGCGAGACGTGGCGCGCGGCGACAACGTGAACCCGTGGTCCGGGGTCAAGGCCGACAAGATCGAGGAATACTCGCTCGGCATGCATCGCGATTTCTGCGGCCCGCCCAACGTCGTCGTGGACGGCGACCCCGCGTGCCCTCATTGCGGGCGCGCCGGTCAATGAGCACGTCACCATTGCCAAGGTGTGGACCGAATCGAACACGGCGGGCGGGTACTCAGCGGGCAACGGTGTAGTGGTGCCCGTAACGACCTCGACAACGTACTACGCAACGACCGACAGGGGCGAGACCTACACCGCGACGCGCGCCGTGTGGGGTCCGCTCTCAGAGGGCACGAGGGCCTGCCTCGTCGTCAAGCGGCAGCACGCAATCGGGCGGTGCGACTGATGAACCCGCGCATCATCCCCTACGCCGACATCACCGAACGAACGGAGGCCACCACCATGAGCAGCGAATCCATAACCGTGAGCGACCATCTACCGTTCAGCGACCTACCGCCCGCCGACGCCGACCCGCTACACGAGGAGGTGCTCGTGCACCGTATCGCGTCGCTCGCGGCCGGTGGCGGCAGCATCACCGTTCACTTTGACGAGCGCACGTGGTTGCGCGTCGTGGGCGACCTTGCCGCGCTCAAGGCGCACGGCACGAGCTGGCTCACGCTGACGCCAGCGACGGCGCGCCCGGACGAGGACTAGGGTTCAACGTCGCGGGCGATAGTCCGGTTCGTTTCGGTAGCATTGGCGTGACGGGGTACCGAAGCGGGTCGGCCTATCGCTCGCGACGACACGGAGGGGGCGGGCGCATACCTACACTAATCGTGGGTGGCAGGTGCTCGGGGTTCAACTCCCCGCCCCTCCAATAGCGACGCGTGGCGCGAGCGGCGTGACAAGGTGGACCGGGATAGCGGGACATGCGCGGCATACTGGACCCGGTCGCCTGTGCCTACGGGCATCGCCCTACTCCGGGCTAGCCCCGCTCGGCCGGTTCGATTCCGGCCGTCGCTTCTGATTGACAGGGTATCGCGGGGGATGGTATGATTGTGGTGGCTGTGGTGGCCGCGTATGATGTGTCGATTAGTAGCCCACTTGGCTGGGCTGGTGCTGACCTACCTCTCTAATCGACGAGAGCGGCCACCACCGGCACCATCTCAGCCAAGTGGGCTGCTTGCTATAGGGAGGCAGGGCAATGACTACCATCACACTAGACGCCGTGAGCCGCGCCCAAGCCGCGCTCTAC
>JAJFJX010000264.1 GCA_021773655.1 Panacagrimonas sp. | reverse complement strand
GTCGCCATGCCGGAGTACAGGTAAGTCAGAAAGCGCGGGCCGGGGTGGTAGCGGTGATCGAGATGCTCGATCTTGAAGCCGGATTCGCCGATCAGCTCGTCGATCTTGCGATTCAGATTGCAGCCGCCGGCGACCGGCTTCCAGTACGGTGTGATGCGGTCCTGCCAGCGCCGCACGTTGGCATCGGGAGCCGCCCCGTGTTCCAGGAACAGCAGCTTGCCGCCGGGGGCGAGCACGCGCCGCATTTCCTTCAGCGCCGCGCCGACATCGGGAATGGTGCACAAGGTGAAGGTGGAAACGACGGTGTCGAAGCTCTGGTCTTCGGCGGGAATCTTTTCCGCTGACAAGGGCATCGGCGTGATCTGCAGGCCCGCCGACGTCGCGCGCGGGTCGGCCTTCGGATGCAGGCCGGGATCGATGCCGCACAGGCACTGGACCTGTTCAGATCGGTAATACGGCAGGTTGCGACCGGTGCCGATTCCCACCTCCAGCACTCGCCCGCTTGCCTGCGGCACGATGTCGGCGCGGCCGCGCTCAAAGGTCGGCAGCCCGCAGATCATGTCGATGGCGTGCGGCAGGATGTGATCGTCGTAGAAATTGCCCATCGGATGTCCCCCGGCGATGTTTTGACTCAATCAGCGCAAAACGTAGGGGCACGCTGCGCGCGCCCCTACGGTCCTTGCGGCTCAGGCCTGGTGCTTGCGGAAATCCGGCTTGCGCTTCTCGTTGAAAGCGCGCACCCCTTCCTTGGATTCCTCGGTGTTGTAGTACAGGCTCAGGGCCTGCAGGCCGAGGTTGCCGATGCCGCGGATATGCTCGGTGGAGGCATTGAACGAGCGCTTGGCAATGGCGATGGCGGTGGGGCTGCGATCCAGCAGTTCCTTGCACCACTTGTCGATTTCCGCATCGAGCTGGTCGTGTGGCACCACCGCGTTGCACAGGCCCATGGCCAGCGCTTCGGCGGCCGAGTATCGACGGCACATGTACCAGATCTCGCGCGCCTTCTTCTCGCCCACCACGGCGGCCAGATAGGCCGTGCCCCAGCCCGGATCGACGGAGCCGACCTTGGGTCCGACCTGTCCGAACTGCGCCTTGTCGGAGGCGATGGTCATGTCGCACAGCGTCGCCAGCACGTTGCCGCCGCCGATGGCATAGCCCTGCACGCGGGCGATGACCGGCTTGGGCACGTCGCGGATCATGCTGTGGAGTTCCTCGACCGGCAGGCCGATGGTGCCGCGGCCGTCGTAGTGTCCCGCGTGCGCCGACTGGTCGCCGCCGGTGCAGAACGCGCGCTCGCCGGCTCCGCCGAGCACGATCACGCCGATGTCCTTGTTCCAGCCCGCCTTGCCGATGGCGTCGATCAGTTCTTCCACCGTCTTGCCGCGAAACGCGTTCATCACGTCCGGACGGTTGATGAAGACGCGTGCGACGCCGTCCTTTTCTTCGTAAGTCAGATCCTCGTAGCTCATGTGTGTTCTCCCTGGAGGTTGATCAGCCGATCATGCTGTAGCCGCCCGACACCGACAGCACCTGGCCGGTGACATGGCCGGCGGTCAGCGGCGAAGACAGGAACACCACCGCGTTGGCGATGTCGCGCGGACGACCGACCTTCTTCAGCGGCAACGAGGCTGCCACTTTTTCGAGCTGTTCCGGCGTGAACAGAGGCTTGGCCCACATGCTGGTGCCGCCGACTTCATCGTCGAACTCTGGAATGGTGACGCCCGGGCACACGCAGTTGCAGCGGATGCCGTAGCGCCCGTTTTCCTTGGCAACGGTCTTCATGAAACTGTTGATGGCGGCCTTGGTGCCGCCGTAGACGGCTTCCCGGGGTTCGCCCTGGCGGCTGGCGTCGGAGCTGATCGAGACGATGCTGCCGCCCTTGGCGGGAATCATCTTTTCCAGGGCCGCGAACGTGCAGTTGAGCACGCCGACGTAGTTGATGCGGATGACCTTGTCCCAGAATTCCGGCGTGCTCTGGGTGAAGAACATCAGCTGGTCCCAGCCCACGTTGTTGACCACGGCGTCCAGGCTTCCATAGCGCGTATGCGCGGCATCCATCAGGGCCTTGACCTGATCGAGCTGGCTGACGTCGGTCTTGAGCACCTGCACGCCTGCGGCCCCCTGCTTGAGCGCCAGCTCGGCGACCTTGCCGGCCTGGCCTTCGTCGATATCGCCAATGGTGATGTTGGCGCCTTCGGCCGCAAAGGCGAGCACAATGCCGCGTCCTATGTTGGAGCCGCCCCCAGTGACGACGACTGATTTTCCTTTGAGTCCCAGATCCACGGGTGCACCTCGCTAGCGTTCGAGTTTGGAGAAAAGATGGACAGTTGCAGCTTGTCGTTGCAGGTCCGCTTGACAGCCCTACCAGACTACTTAATTCTATCAAGCGTTAGTTGAAAAAGAAACAGGAAATTTCGACTGGCGAGCCGCCAGGTGTCCGTTTTTTCTTGAGTGATGTCGGCATCGGACGAAGATGCGCGCAGCGGAATTCAGGGGCAGTCGGTGGCGGGGTCGGGCTTGTCCAGCCCTTCCGCGTGCATTCATTGAGAAGGGGTGCGTCCGTTGGCGAATCAACCCATTACGCGAGTCAAGAGAGCCAAGCAGATGCGGGCGGAATTTACTCGCGAAGTCATCCTCGAAGTGTCGGCGCGGTTGTTTCGCGCGCACGGGTACTCCGCCACCACCCTGCGGCAGATCGCCAAGGCGGCCAAGATCAAGGCGGGAAGCGTCTACTACCACTTCAAGTCGAAGGACGACGTGCTGCAGGAGATTCTCACCATCGGGGTCAACGACGTCCGCGACTCAGCACTTGCCCGCGTCGATGCCTTGCCGCCGGATGCTTCGCCGCGCAGGAAGATCGAAGCGGCAATGAAGGGTCATCTGGAAGGATTGCTGCGCCACGGTGGGGATTTCAGCTCGGCCAGCATCCGGGTCTACGGACACCTGCCGCCGCACCTCAAGAAGCGCAATCAGGAGATGCGCAAGGGCTATGGCGAATTCTGGGACGAGTTGTTCGCCGCCGCCGAACAGGCAGGGGAAATCCGGCCGGGGCTGAGCCTGGGGATCGTGCGTCTGGTTGCGATCGGGGCCATCAACTGGACGCCGGAGTGGTTCGACGCCACGCACGGGAACTACGAGGATGTCTCGGACCAGATCGTCAGCATGTTGGGCGAGGGCATTTTCACGAGCGTTTCGGAAGATAAGGCTCTGGAAGGTCCCGAGTCTTCGGCGCCTGAAACCGCAGTGCCAGAATCCGCCGCGCCCGAGACGGCGATACGGACAGAAAAAAAGTTGCGGGCAAGAAAAAGGCTGGCCCTGCCCGAATCCGAGCTGTAGCGGTCGAGCCAAGGTTCGGTCTCGGGGACCGATGCGGAGGATTTCGCCTGATGTGGAGGCGGGCACGCACTGGCACACTGACCGACGGCGATGGAAGGGATCAGTGACGCGGCCCGGTACGAGGCGTGCTAGGGTCCCAGCGCGGGAGTGCCGCAAGGGCGC
>JAJFJX010000263.1 GCA_021773655.1 Panacagrimonas sp. | reverse complement strand
CGGACAACAAGCAGGAAACGGTGGATAACGCCCTGGCCCAGGCAAAGAAAGCGGTAGAAGCGGTGGGCGTGGATCACGAGGATTTCACGGTGCGCCTGGGGTCCGGGCTCATCGCGCTGCAGCAGGCGATGAACAACGTCACCGAGCGCTACCACTACCGCATCCTGGGGTCCTTGTGCGTGGTGATCCTGATCATTTCGTCCATCGTCTACCGGTCTCTGGTTGGCGGGCTCATGCTGCTGATTCCCGTGGTTACGGCCAACTTCATGCTGTTCGCGGCAATGCATGTCGCCGGTGTGGGCCTTGACATCAACTCCCTGATGGTGGCCGCAGTGGGTGTCGGCGTGGGCATCGATTACGACATCTATTTGCTCTCTCGCATGTGCGAGGAATTCCATCAGCAGAAAGAAGACTGGGGCAAGACCATCACCGCAAGTGTTTCGACCACCGGCAAGGCGATTCTCTTCACTGCCTCGGTGATGTTCGCCGGAATGCTGCCCTGGTACTTCCTGTCGGATCTCAAGTTCATGGCCGACATGAGTGTCCTTCTCCTGATCCTGATCATGATCAACATGGTGATGGCACTGGTGGTGCTGCCGCTGCTGGTATGGCTGATCAAGCCCAAGTTCATGACCCGTACCGATTTGTGGGTGAGTGAGAGCTATGACCTCTCCGAGTTCATGCCCGCCGCCACTCATAAAGAAGACCTCAATCCCGCCGCTGGACGACAGGCTCCGCTGGCGACCTGACGAGTGGTAGAAATAAAACGCGACCAGGGAATCTTATTCGCTCGTCATTGCGTAGTTATAGGTACCCCGCCTGCAGACGCATCAAACGTTCTGTAGTCGGATATCAAGGGCGAGAGCCCCAAGTGGACCAACCGTACTGTTTGGAGGGTTTAAAAATGCGTATCAGAAAGTATGACTTCGACTACAGCCGTCGCTTCTTCCTCGAAAAGAGCGCCAAGGGCATTGCCGGCGGCATCACCGGCGCAGGCGTTCTCACCGCAATGTGGCCGGAGCTCGTCAAGTCCGGCGAGATCGTCAAGGCGTATCCGGACGAGCTGACCTCGATCGAGATGCAGACCAAGGGCAAGGTCAAGGTCGGTGACTTCATCACCGCCGCCAACGTCGAGCACGTTGCGCATCTGCTCGATCCGGTGGCCCTCCATCAGATCAAGGATCTGGGCCGCAAGATCAAGATCAGGGCATCGACCAAGGACGTGGCCGGAGAGATGTACTCCAAGGGCTACTGGGACGCCACGGTCCGCGGGCAGGCTGCCGGCGGCGCCAAGTTCGGCCCCGATGGCAACGTGATGACCGTTGACGGCAAGCAGTGGACGGGTGGCTCGCCGTTCCCGGACCCTGTTGCGGCTTCCGAGCAGGGCGCCTTGCAGGCCACGATGAACCTCACGCTGTCCTGGGGCCGTGCTGACATGACGCAGTACGTCATCAAGCAGAAGGAAATCGACGCCGCCGGCAAGATCGACTTCAACTACGACTTCTCCTGGCTCGAGCTGGCGATGTCCTGCCGCACCGACGGCACCATCGTCCGTGATCGTGCCGACCTGCTGCGTCAGCAGGTGGTGTTCTTCACCGCATCGGACGACGTCGCTGGCACTTCCTTCATGAGCACCTGGTACTACGACCAGCGCAAGATGCCGGAGCTCTACGGGTATCTGCCGCAGTTCCGCCGCGTGCGCCAGTTCCCCAGCAACCAGCGTTTCGAGCCGCTCGTTCCGGGTTCGACCTGGTTCCTGACCGACGCCTGGGCGGCGGGTGACCCGATGCTGGTCTGGGGCGAGTACGAGACGGTGGAGCGCAAGCCCATGCTCGGTGCCTACGGCGGCAACTGGAAGGGCAAGCTGCCCAACTGGGAAAAGGGTCGTCACGGCGGGCCTGAGGGCAACACCTTCTATGACACCGAGTTCGAGCTGGCACCCGAAGTCATTGTGGTCCGTGCCAAGCCCACAGGCTTCCCCCGTGCGCCGGTCGGCTACAAGGACATGTACATCGATGCCCGCAACTGCATGTACTGCGCCTACATCCGTTATGACCGTAACGGCAAGGCCTGGCTGAACTTCGAGACCGGTTCCGGCCTGCTGAAGGATGGCGACAAGGTGCTGACCTATGACGGCACCAATGATCCGATCTGGTCCTGGCAGTATGTGCTCAGCCATGACGTCCAGAGCGGCCGCATGACGCAGATCGAGCACGCCGAAACGGGCGCCGGCGGTATCCGGAACCGTTGGAATGTCCCCGCCGAAGAAGTGCATGACAAGTTCTTCACGCAGAAGGCGATCCAGAGCTTCGGCAAGGTGTAAGAGGTTCACGAGGCTTTACGAGCAAAACGCTTCAACTGGATGTTTGAGCAGAAAGTCCCCGGTCGGTGCTCTGGTGCCGACCGGGGACAACTCGTATGCTTATAAAAAAGGTTCGTAAAACGTAGGGGGAATTGTGAATCGCGCAATAACGAATCAACGAACGGACCGTCTCTTCTTCTGCGGTTCGCTCATTCTGATGACGCTGTTGGTGACAACGGCAACGACAGTGCGGGCCAGCGCTGATGTCGAGAAAGTTCTGGAAGGAACCGCTCACCGCGCATTGTTCGCGTCCAGCTTCGATGGAGACCGCGGAATTGCCGTAGGGGCAGCCGGTGAAATACAGGTCACCGAAGACGGCGGAAAGACCTGGAAACAGGAACCGGCACCGACGCCGTTATCGCTGACCGCAACTGCGATCAACGGGTCCAAACGTCTGGCTGCCGGTATCACCGGCATCATCTTTTTCGACAACGGTGACGGTAAATGGAGTGCCGCTGAATCCGGAACCCAGGAGCGCATGTTCGGTGCGAGTATCGACTCCAAGGGCAACGCAATGGTGGTCGGAGCATTCGGGACCATGCTGCGCTCTACCGATGGCGGAAAGACCTGGAACGATGTGGCGCCCGAATGGATGCCGATATTCGCCGGTTCGGATCAGTTGACAGACGATTTTGCACCCAGCATTTACTCGGTGACGGTAAATGATCGGGGCGTCGGCCTGGCAGTCGGCGAATTGAGCACCATTCTGCGCACAGAGGATGCTGGCGCAACTTGGCATCTGGCGCTGGGTGGGCCGGTGAGCGGAGCCGAAAGGCCTCCAGCGCTTTTCAGCGCGACGCTGAGGACTGACGGAGTCGGCTACGCGGTCGGTCAGTCTGGCCGGATTCTTCAGACACCCGACTATGGCAGGACATGGTGCGAGTTCAATTCAGGAGTCGATGTCAATCTGCTGGCCGTGGCTACGCAGCCCGGCGGAAACACCCTTATCAGCGGCATGCGAGTCATGTTGTCCAGCCAGGACGAGGGCAGAAACTGGACAAGGATCACGGGTGACGAG
>JAJFJX010000262.1 GCA_021773655.1 Panacagrimonas sp. | reverse complement strand
TCATCCTGCTTCGCCAGCTGTGCCTGCCAAGACTATGTCCCATTCCCAACCCACCTGTGAAGGGCCTGGGAGGCCCGTGGGGCCGAGATCTGAAGCCGGCGGCAGTCATCCCCATCCCGCCCGAACTCTCGACAGACAAACTGGGCGTGGACCACGGGTCCGGTAGACTCCGGCTCCCCATGCCCACGATCGACCAGCGTGACGCCCTCGGCGTCCTGATCAAGCCACGCCTGCTCGAGATCGCTGCCGCCCTCGGGCTCGGCGTCCCTGGCCGCTCGCTCAAGCCCGAGCTGGTCGACGCCATCGTCGCTTCGCCGCGAGCACCGTTCCCCCGCATCCTCGAGCTATTGAGGCGCGACGAGTTGAAGGCGATCTGCCGGGCGGCGGGGATCGACGACCCAGGGCGTGAGAAAGCAGTGATCGCCGAGCGCATCCTCGGGCATATGGTGAGCGAACCCGACACCATGACCCGAGCTGACCTGATCGAAGAGGTCGCCGCCATGACGGGGCTTCTCAAGAAGGACGCTGGGGTCATCGTCAACGCTGTGATCGCAGCGATGACCGAATCTCTACGCGCTGGGTCGCCGATCGAAATTCGCGGCTTCGGTAGCTTCCGGCATCGTGAGTGCGGGCCTCGCATCGGCCACAATCCGAAGACCGGGGCAGCGGTCCACGTGCCGGCCAAGCGGGTCTGCTACTTCAAGCCGGGAAGGATACTTCTCGATCTTGTGAACTCGTAGCATTGATCGCCGATGAGTGACTTCTCCATCGTGTGGCTGAAGGAGCCAAAGGGACCGTGCGTCCTCTGTGGCGACGAGACTGGCGTCGGCGCAGTCGGCTGGCGACACCAAGGAGACCCAATCGGCCCGGTCTGTGACCGCTGCATGACCGATCGGGAGAGGATCCTTGGTGACCTGCTGAGGAAGGCCCGGGCTCAAGGCAACGGGGGCAGCAACTGAAACACACCCTATCCCCGGGTCAGTCCCGAAGGCCATCCCCAGCCATCTGTGAGGCCCTGAGCGGGTCTTGGGGCTGAGGTCTCCTCAATACCGTCCCGGTCCCTGACACTAGACAGAACCCCGGCTGCCTGTTTGCGTTGGGCACAGGCTAGCCAGATGCTGAAAGTGCTCGGCGGGCCTTCCTCCAGTCGGTTTGCGCTCTGGTATCCTCTCTTTGTCAGCCTGGCAAGCCAAGCCAGATGGTGGAGGCAAAGTTGAGTTCGATCAATGTAGGTGCCCAGAGTGAGGACGAGGTTCAGGCGGCGGTGGAACGCGCGTTCTCGTCTGATTTCGTCTTCCGCTCACCAAAGAAAGAGGCCGGAAGCGATGAGGTGACCGACGTCTTGGTCTTGTTCGGAGACGTGGGGTTGGTAATCGAGTCGAAATCTCAGGCTGTTAATACATCGATCTCTGTTCATGATAATTCATTCAAATGGGCGAAGAAGAATCTAAAGAAAGCAGGCAGGCAGGTTGCGGGAGCTGTCCGCACCCTGCAGACGGGGCGCATGCCCTATGCTGAGAACTCACGCCAAGGAAGAGCTGACTTCTCGACACATGAGGTCAAGTGGCTTTACGGCCTAATAGTGCTCAATCATAGATCTCCCCCGTACAGTCCATTCGAACTTGTGCCGAGACTGAAGACCACCCAGGTGCCGTTGCACATTCTCTCACTTGCTGACTTTCTCGAACTGGCATGGATTCTCAACACACCTGCCGATCTAGTCACTTATCTTGAAGATAGAAGTGACGTTCTCCAGTCGAAATTGCGACCGCTCGTTCATCGAGAGCAGGACGTCTTCAAATACTGGGTGGACCATCTAGAAGATATATACGAGCATCGCGCACGGAAGAATGGCTGGTCGACTACTCGGGCTGATAGCGAACGATACGCGTCAGAGCTAAGGAAATACCTCAGAGATGAGGTTGACGATGTCCAGGCCGGTAAGCTCGTTGATGAGTTGATCGACAGAGCCCACGACGTTGACCCTTTGCTTGAACCGCTTGATTCTGCTGGCCAGCTAATCAAGTCAGCACCAGATTCATACATCAAAGTAGCCACCGAACTTGGAATGATTCCAAGGGTAAGGCGTATTGCTCTCGGGCGGCGCTTCTTTCGAATCGTGCACCGCGCAGGAGAGGAACGAGTAGAGAGAGTCTACTCTAGCCATAGTCCTACTCGGAGCGACTGCCTACTCTTTCTTGCTAGCCCTCTTCCTCGCTGCGCTCGGAACCAGAGACGTGAGCAGTTGTATGTGAAAACTCGTCTCTTCAAACACCATCACCGTGTCACGAAGGCGATAGGTATTGCGACTGAAGCGGGAACCAGTTCCGGTCGTTCGTATGACTTCGTTTTCTTTGAGGGCGAGCACGTTGAAGACGAGAAACTCTCGCGACTAGCCCAACAAGCTTTCGGGGAGGCTATCAGTCTGCTCGGCGACGAACCTAGCGAGTTCTAGCCCTGGCCCTTCTATCTGCGGCATAACAGGGGTGGTGAGGGTCAACGGCCACCCAACCTGACCGTGTCGGAGCCCCGCGGCCGGGCCCACTTTATGATCTAGACTTGTAGGGATCAAGGGCCGCTGGTTGATAGAGTCGCTTTTGTAAGCCCGCTTTGGCAATCGGTCAGCATGGTGCGAGCAGCAGAGGCGGGTTCTCCGAATAAGTCAAGTCACGCTAAGGTCTTGCCGAACCAAGGAGGCACGGCAATGCTCGAAACTGGTACTGTGGTTGGCTACGACCCTGGGGGGAATGGAAAACATGGTGTCTCTGCCATCAGGATTTCCGGCGGTGCCATTTCCGACGTTAAGGTCCAAACACTCGATACGGCCGAGGCGGTTCTTGCCTGGATCGAGCCGACAAACGACCTCGTTGCAATCGGCATTGACACCCTCAGCTGCTGGAGCACCGGTTACTCGGGATGGCGGGGCGCTGATCGGTGGTTGCGAAAGAAGTACCCCAACGTCCAAAGAAGCGTAGTGTCCCCCAACGGTCTCTACGGCTCGATGGGGCTCAATGGAATGGCTGTGCTCCTCTCACTTCGCCGGCAGTGCCCTGAGCTACCAGCGACCGAGACCCATCCAAAAGTGCTGTACTGGGCCTTGACAGGCTGCAAGTACGACTACCTTAAAACTTCCGAAAAAATGAACGCTGAACTGTGCCGATTCCTTGGACGAAAGGTAGCAACGGCTAACGACCACGAATGGGACGCGTGTATCTCCGCCGTAGCCGCCTTCAATGGCTCGACGGGTCGGTGGACGCACGATCTTTTAGAGGAGGAAGTTCTCAGCACTGCCCAAGAGCGTCTCGTTGAACCAGCCGGCTCCGTCCACTACTGGTGGCCCGAGTAACGACTTCTAGCGACGAGTAATGTCGGAAAGTGCAGTTTCGCTTGACTGCGACTTGTACACCTCTTGGGCGTCCGTTAGGTCCGGCACGTCGGCGAAATTCCAGTGGCCTCAATTTGTCTCCTCTGAGCCTGCTTCTCAACTTGCTTGGAGTCGTCGTCCATTCTCAGTGTCTCCTGCCTACGCGGCTTCTCTTGGTCGGATCGGCCGCGTTGATCTCGAAGTCGAGATGTTCGTGTCACCAGCCACCACGCCGCCCCAGTGAAACCCACCGGCCGCTAGTCCCAAGAACCAAGTGATCCACCAATCTGATCCCTAACATCTCGCCGGCATCCGACAGTCGACGAGTGAATGCTAGATCCTCTTGACTTGGTGATGGATCGCCGCTCGGGTGGGTGTGGAATAGAACAATCCGAGACGAACTTCGCAACAGAGCTTCCTTCATGATCACTCGCGGAGAGACAGCAGTTCGCTCTTGGGTACCCCGAAAGATCTCGCTCTCGCCGATCAATCGGTTGCGGACATTCAGGAATAGACACCCCATCGTCTCTTGATCACGCTGACCGTAGCGCTGGCTCAAGTAGTTGGCCACCAACGCCGGTTGGTCGAGTAGGTTT
>JAJFJX010000261.1 GCA_021773655.1 Panacagrimonas sp. | reverse complement strand
TCTGCACGAAGATCGCGCCGTTGTTGTGGCGCGGGGTGGCCGTCACGTCGATCTGCAAGGCCAGGCGCAGGTCCTTTTGCAGCATGCGGTGATGGATGTCCTGGATGCTCCGGAACCAGGCCAGACGCTCGTCATGGATGTGATGCGCCTCGTCGTTGAACACGGCGAGTTCGTCGATCTCGCGGATCAGTTCGCCGAGGTCGGTCTTGCTGTCGGTGGTCTTGCCGACCGGCTTCGCACCGAAGGGCGACAGGAAGTAGTCGCTGAGGTCCTCGTCTTCGAGACTCGGCACCTGGGCATTTCCGAGATACACGCGCTGGATGTTGGTGAGAAACAGGTTGCCGGTGCTGCGCACGACGCGCACGTCGTCCTGCAGGTGCAGGGCAAGCTGGAAGTCATCGCGCCAGTTGCGGCCGTCCATGCCGTTGTCCGGGAGGACGGGGTCGTTGAAGAAAATCAGGAAGCCGTCGAAATCGGCACGCAGGCGTTCCAGCACGATGATGTTCGGCGCGATCAGCAGGAAGTTGCGCGCGAGTGCGGAGTCCGGTTCGTAAGTCTTGTGGAAGAAGCTCCACGCGATCAGCAGCGACAGCACCTTGGTCTTGCCGGCGCCCGTGGCGAGCTTGCACACGTAGCGCGGCCAGTCCTCGGAGAACATGCCGGTGGAGACTGCGCCGGAGGCATCGAGGCGGATCAGGTCGTACTTGTCACGCGCTTTCCTGACCTCGTGCAGCCAGATCACGGTCTCCACCGCCTCGCGCTGCGCGAAGTAGTAGCGGAACGGCGTGCGCGTGCCATCGGCGGCGTCAGTCAGGTGTTCGGTGTCGAACCACCAGCGCAGCAGGGTCCGGGACGTGCCGGATGCACCGCTGTAGCCGCTGTCGCGCCATGCCTGCACGCCCTCGCGAATCCGCGCAACCAGAGGCGGCAGCAATTTTTCGTAGCCGCCGCGCAGTTCCTCGGCCGCGGGAAACCAGCGGTGCTCAGGAATCAGAGGCGCGTAGGGCGAAGCGGGAAACTGCGGATGCACGGCCATCAGGAGATCGTTTCCTTTGCTCAGGTAGATCGGGTTCGATTCCCGACGATGCGTCGTGCCGCCCGGCAGGTTTCATCAGTCTGACGCCAACTGGGATCGGGAGACGGCGTTTCTACGCCCTGATTGGTTGCGCCTAACGAGGTCTTCCCTCGGACTTCAGGACCAACCGGGATCGCGGTGCCCCGGTCGGTCCCGCAGCCGGTTCTGTCACAGCTTCAGATCGCGCGCAATGATGTTGCGCTGGATCTCGCTGGTGCCCTCGCCGATCACGTAGACGAAGGCGTCGCGGTGGAAGCGGCCCACGGCGTGGTCGCGCATGATGCCGGCGCCGCCGTGGATGCGGATGGCCTGTTCGGTGACGTGCAGCGCGCATTCGCTGGCGGTCAGCTTGACCTTGGCGGCGGTGGCGGCATCGAGCGTGTTCTGCTCGATGCGCCAGGCACCGTAGTACACCAGCCAGCGCGCTGCCTCGATCTGCGCGGCCATGTCGGCCAGCTTGTGCGCGATGGCCTGGTACTGGCCGATGCGCTTGCCTCCCACTTGGCGATCACGCGCGTAGGCAATCGCCGCGTCGAGCGCACCCTGCGCCATGCCCACGCAATTGGCGGCGACGCCGACGCGGTTCTCGGACAGCGATTCCAGGATGATCGGATACGTTCCCTCCTGCCCACCGAGCAGCGCCTCGTCCGGCACGAAGGCGTCGTCGATATGGATCAGCCCGGTCTCGGAGGCGCGGATGCCTTCCTTGGCCAGCTTGTGGATGACGATGCCGGGGTTGGGCAGTTCGACGATGAACATGCTCACCGCCTCGGGCGTGAGTTCCGGCCGCGTGCGCGCGGCCAGCAGCATGAAGTCGGCGATCGGCGCGTTGGTGATGTACATCTTGCTGCCGCTGATGCGGTAGCCACCGGGCACCTTGGTGGCGCGCGTGCGCAGGGCGCGGATGTTGGAGCCGCCCTCGGGCTCGCTGAGGCCGAAGCAGGAGATGCGCTCGCCCTTCAACCCGGGGGCGAAGTAGCGCGCCTTCTGTTCGGCCGTGCCGCTGCGCCAGATCGGCCACAGGCCCATGTGCGCCTGCACCGACCAGGTGGAGGCGAATGCCTGGCTGACGCGGCTCATCTCCTCGCGCGCCAGGCATTCGCCGAGCTTGTCGAAACCCGAGCCGCCGTCCTCCTCCGGATAGCGGATGCCGATCAGCCCCATGTCGCCCCACTGGCGGATCATCTCTTTCGGGAAGCGCTCCTCGTCGTCGCAGACGCGCGCGATCGGCGCGACCTCGGTCTGGAAGAAGCGGCGGACAGTGTCACGCAGCATTTCCTGCTGCGGGGTGAGCGAGAAATCCATCGGTCAGTTTCCTTCGGGTGTATTGAGAAAATCAGGCAGCACGGTTTTTCCGAACGGGTCGAATGCCGGCATGGACTGGTGTTCCGGAACCACGTAGAGATGCTTGGCCAGGCGCAGGCCACCGTCCACCGGCAGCACCACGCCGGTGATGTAGGCCGCGGCCTCGGACAGCAGGAAGCAGATCGACGCCGACACCTCGGCCTCGGTGCCCATGCGCTGGTAGGGGATCTGGCTGCGCCGCGCCTTGAGCCGCTGCTGGAATTCCGCGTTGTAGGTGCCCATGCCACTCGTGGCGATGGAACCGGGCGCCACCGCGTTGACGCGCACGCCGCGATGCACCCATTCCAGGGCCGCGGTCTGCGTGAGGTTGATCATGCCGGCCCGCGCGGCGCCGGAGTGGCCCATGCTGGGCATGCCAAAATCCACGCTGGCGACGACGTTGACGATGGCGCCGCCGTGGGCCTCCATCCACTGCTGGTAGACCTCGCGCATCACGGTGAAGCCGCCATTGAGATTGTTGCGCACCACCGCGTCCCAGCCCTTGTCGGAAATGTCGCGCAGCGGGCTCGGGAACTGTCCGCCGGCGTTGTTCACCAGGCCATCGATGCGGCCGTGCTCGGCAAGGATGGCCGCCACGCCCTCGCGCACCGCAGTCGCATCGCGGATGTCGATGACCCGAAGGCTGCAGGCCAGGCCGTCCTGCGCGAGTTCGTCGCGCACCCGCTCCAGCTTTTCGAGCTTGCGACCGACCAGCACCGGCAGCGCGCCCAGCGTGGCCACTTCGTGCGCGGTGCAGCGGCCGATGCCGGAACCGGCGCCGGTGACGATGACGACCTGGCCGTCGAGGAGCTGCGGCCGCAGGGCTGATCGATAGCTCATGCGGTGGTCTCCACGGTCTGCGCGCACTCGCGCACTGGTCCTGCCTGCCGATCTGGCTTAGCTTCGCACTTCGCTGCTGCTTGCCCGTTCATCATCCGGTTTCCCATTCAAAGTCGAATCCATGTCGCTTGCTGCCGTCCTGCACCTGATCCTGCACATCCTGGTTCCCGGCCTGGTGGCCCGGATTTTTTTTCTCCCGGACTGGCGACGGGCCTGGACGATCATGCTGATCACCATGCTGGTGGACGCCGATCACCTGCTGGCCTCGCCGATCTACGATCCCGACCGGTGCAGCATCGGTTTTCACCCGCTGCACACGCTGCCGGCCATCGCCGTCTACGCCTACCTGGCGGTGCTGCCGCGCACCCGCCTCATCGGCCTGGGGTTGATGCTGCACATGGTGCTGGACTTCTCCGACTGCGCCGTGCAGCGCGGGTTTGCCGACGCGCTGTCGCGGTTGCTCGGCACGGGTTGAAAACAAATCACGCCGCATCGCCCAGCAGCGCACGCGGCACCGTCACCGGAAAATGCAGCAACTGCTGCGCGTAGGTCTTGCCCTGCACGTCCAGCCGCAGCGACACCGCGCCGCCACCGCCGAGCGCGTCGTGCAGCACAAAATTGAGCGCGTCCAGGCCTGGCAGATCGAAGCGATCCACCCGCGGCGTGCCGGTGTGCGCGAACCAGTCGCGCACCACCTCGGCGGTGAGCGCGTCGCGCAGGTACGGCAGATAGTCCGGTCGTCGCGCGAGCACGCCGATGTTGGCGCGGTCGCCCTTGTCGCCACTGCGGGCCACGGCCAGGCGGATCAGCGGCACGCGGACGGTGTCGCCCTGCGCGGCGGTTGCGTCGACGGTCTTGAGCACGGGCGCGGGCTGCATCGGTGGCGCGGCCGCGAGGCGCTGCCAGTCGAACGCAATCTCCTGCCCATCCACCGCGACCTTTACCGGCACCTCGGTCTTGGGCAGCAGAAACGAGAACGGCCGCACCACCGGCGTGGTCTTGGGCCGGCCGGTCGGACCCGCCGCGCAGCGCCCGGTGGTCATCGACAGCGCGGCGCCCGCGGCCTCCTTGGAGAACACCTCGCAGCCCGAACGGGACTCGTGCAATACGTCCAAGCGCAGCACCAGCTCGTTGGCGTCCACCGGCGGCCGGTGCGCCGGGTTCCACAGGGTGTTGGTGCCGATCAGGTGAATGGCGGTGTCGCGGAAGTCCGGCAGATTCTGCTGTGCCAGCCGGCGCCGCGCGACCGACAGAATCGCCTCGCCGTTGGCGCGCGCGCGGCGAGGCGCATCGAAGCTGGTGATGGTCTGGATGAAGGTCGCGCGAAAGCCGTCGTCGTGGGTCGCGCAGACCTTGTAGTCCGGCGTGCGCGGACGGCCGCACACGCCGCTGATGTGCACGCGGTCCGGCGCCTGCTGCACCAGCCGCGCGCCGGAGAAATCGCAGACCACGT
>JAJFJX010000027.1 GCA_021773655.1 Panacagrimonas sp. | reverse complement strand
GGTGGGGGAGGCGTGGCACCCCGGCGTCATCGGCATCGTCGCCGGGCGCCTCAAGGAACGGTTCCATAAACCGGCCTTGGTGGTGGCGCTGGACGGCGATGTGGGCAAGGGTTCGGCGCGATCAATCGGTGGCGTCGACATGGGCAGCGCCGTGGTGGCGGCGCGCCAGGCCGGGCTGCTGATCAACGGCGGCGGCCACAAGATGGCGGCAGGCATCACCGTGGCGCGGGACCGGGTGGACGCCCTGCGCCACTTCCTCAACGTACGGATCGCCGCGGAAATCGCCGAAAAAGGCATCGTGCCGACGCTGATGCTCGACGGGGTGATCGCCGCCGGCGGCGCCAACGTGGCGATGATCGAGGCCCTGGAGCAGCTACAACCGTTCGGCGCCGGCAACGCCGAGCCACGCTCCGCGCTCAACGCCGTGCGGGTGGAGCACGCCCACGTGGTCGGCGCCGACCACGTGCGCTGTACGCTGACCGGAGCCGACGGCAGCAAGGTCAAGGCCATCGCCTTCCGGGCCGCCGGCGAGCCCCTGGGCGACCTGCTGCTCGGCGCCCACGGCGGCAGTATTCACGCTGCGGGGAAACTGCGGGTGGACAATTGGCGAGGGCGTTCTGGGGTTCAGATGATCTTGGATGACGCGGCGCGCGCTTGAGCGCGCTCTGCTTGGTGCTTCAGCGTGAGTCTTTTGCCTCGCGGTGGTTCGCTTCGCTCACCCCCTCCGGCGGGGCGGCCTGACCGGCCGGCGCCCAGTCGGGCTTGCCGCGCTTCGCGCGGTTTTTGGGCCGGTGGAATGGGTCTGAGCGGAGCTGGGGGCGACAGCCCTTGATTTCCAGGGCGCACGCGGCTATGTGATTGGCCGCGCTGGCATAAGTCCCCATCGTCTAGTGGCCTAGGACTCCACCCTTTCAAGGTGGCAACACGGGTTCGAACCCCGTTGGGGACGCCAGCACCATAAATTTCTTTGAAATCAGATATTTAACTTACTCTTTGAAGGGTGGTTTTACCAATGTTCAGTCCCGGGCAGGTCATTGCGCTTGCCGCTTTGCCAGAGGTTGCCTGCCGGTACTGGTTTCGCAGGTAGGCCACATATCGATGCCGTTATTACATCCGTTCAAACGAGCGTATGACGGTATGCAACCCCCGGCCAGGGCAAGTTCAAGGGCTAGCAGTTCGGTGGTTTGCGGCGGCGAAATCGAAGGGTAAGGGCGGGCTTCAGGGAGCGAAGTTCGGGGGGTACCCCCGCCCCAGGCCCAGCAGGTACCCCGGCACATCCGCAGAGACACATTGGAAAGTTTGAAAAAAATTATGGCTTGTCGTACTTGATGGAGGCGTTCATCAATCGTTCAAGCTCACCCTCGACATACGCTCTTAAACTCGCCCCGGTCCCGACCGGCGATCCGTCGATCATAATAAAAAACACTGGCGGATTACCCTTGTGCTCGATCAACTCGAAGGACTGTCCAGCAATGGTTCCCGTGGCCACGCGATTAACCAGTCCGGGCATTGGTACGCTTATCGCAATTTCACCTCTCACCGGACGGATTTCGGCTGGTAGCCATCTGTTAAAATCACTGAAAGTGAGCGGGTGAGCAAAATCCGCTGCCTGTACTAATTCGGTCGATGTTTTGCTGATCTGGTACCGTAGCACAGACTTTGTCTTTGTTTGTAGTAGGGCCTCGAACAATGGGTAGAAGTCGAGGTCAGAAGTCATTATCGTTGCTTGGTCAATGTTGTTTCTCAATGCGTGGGTCAGGCATTCGATAGCGAGTAGAACATCAACACCTTTCTGTTGCCGCCTTTTCTCACTTCGACTGGTCAGAGCCGGTCGAACGCTAAAATTTTGAGTTGTGGCGACCTTGCTGAAATATTGTTTGGTGTTCTCAAGCTCAAGCTGGAACTCACTTTCACTCTGGTCTTTTTTTCGCTCCGGGTAGGCGTCATAGAAAAACACCCTGTCATAACGACGCCCGACAAGACTAAGATATATCTCCATATTGTCGTGACCTTCGGACCTTGCAACTTCCTTCATCTCATCCAAAAATCTGCGGAAAAATTCGCCGTCAATAAACAGATAATTTCCGTCCATAGCGACTTACCCTGCTTTCTTCAACGCCTTGCGAAGTTCCCTCAATAACTCACTCACATGTTTCTTCGTTTCATTGTGCGATTTCTTGACTGCAACGGCATATTGGGCGGCGCGATTAAACTCGGCGTCTGCCTTGGCTTTGTAGAAATCTGTATTGGTCACTCCAAACGCGTCATATGCGGCTTCAGCCTTTTGGATGATTACGTTGCTCATGCCGAAACTGTCCAATAACCCTTTCGCCCCAGTGTACGTCGTCACGATGGCTTTCCGAAGGTCGTCGTCTTGCACCCGACCTAGCAAAAAAGCGTTGCCGTGGTAGACGGTAAAATAGTCGTTAAGGACTGGGTATATCGGGAGGATTTCACCTTCGTTTAGAGATTCGACTTTAACTCCCATCCCATCCATGTACCGCTGCCAGAGGGTTTCAATTTCGTCTAGCACGGCTTGCAAAAAGCCATTGATAACAGCTTGCTCCTGTTTGCTCTGAGAACGCCTAGCGAGGTGGTACGCAATAATCACGCCGAGCAATGTAAAGATGCCTGTTAACGCCCCGCCCAGCAGGGCGGCGGCTAGTACGGGGCCGGACGTGGCGGATGCGCTGACAGCTTCTACAACGATTTGCTCTTCCATCCCGCGCGCAGTCCCTCTGCTCAGTAATGCAGTTTTGCAACGGCCTCTTTCCGCATAGCCAATGTGCTCTTACCGCTGTACGTCGAGCCGGTCAAAGTGGAACGTGCGTGGCCAACGATATCCTGCACCGTGCTCTAGGGCACGCCAGCGCGCTCTAGCATCGTTATGACGGTGCCTCGGAAGCTATGGAATACGTGACGTTTGCCAAAGCCTAGATCGTTCTTGAGGCGAGTGAAGCGCTTGCGATCTATGTATGATGCACCGTCGACTTAACAGCGATCGGCGATTTCTCTAATCTCTCGGAAAACTCAGAGAGAAGGTATGCAAGACACAGGCGAGCTAAACGTCAACAAGCAGAGATTGGTCAGGAAGACAACGGAGCGTGGGAACACGGATCACTCTAGCCTATGGGTCGCTGAGTGCAGCGAATGTGGTCACGAGTACGGCCTGAACGGGTTTGACTTCCACATCAGAAAGTGTCCGTCGTGTCAGGGTGGCAAGCCTGGGTTAGATGTGCCGGAGTGATGTTGGGTCGGCCATACTGCACAGGATCCAGACGTAGCCGCCGTCAGGTTGCTACTCTCGCCCGCCGCAACTCTTAGTTAGGTGTCTCTACTTGCCAGGCTAGAGGGGTGGGACACAGGGAAAGGCTGATCAGTGTCTCCTAGCGTGTCTCGGCAAACAGGCCGATAGAACCCCGCAGGGCATTGTGCCGACTGGGTTCGTTCTGTTGGATTGTTGATCGGGGACGGGCTCTAAGCCCGGTTCGCTGGCGTCGGCGATGACCGTGATGCAGGGTGTCCCGCGAGCTGGTGAGCACCGAAATGGCGTTGAAGCGCGGTGGGTGTTGCTTACATGGAGTCGATTGGCCGTCTGTGAGCCGAATGGAGATTCGATGATGAGATTGTTCGCACTGCTTCCGCTAGTTGTGGCGGCCGGTTCGGTGCAGGCGTTTGAGGTAACGAGTACTGTCGGCACGACGTTGGAGGCGACGGAAGTTGCTTCCTTCGACGAGCCGTGGGCGATGACGTTTTTGCCGGATGGTGATCTGTTGGTGACGACCAAGCCGGGGCGGGTGTTTTTGACCTCGCAGGATGGCGGCAAGGTTGAGGTTGGTGGCGTTTGGGAGGTTGCTTACGGCGGTCAGGGTGGGCTGGGGGATGTGGTGTTGCATCCGGAGTTTGCGGTTAACGGGTTGGTCTATATTTCCAGCGTCGAGCGGGTGCGTGGGGGGTCGTCGGCTGTGGTGCGGCGGGCGCGGCTTGACCGGGCTGGGGATGTGCCGGTGCTTCGTGATCCGGAGGTGATTTGGGAGCAGACGCCGGCACGGCGGGATGGGCACTTTAGTCATCGGATCGCGTTTGGGCCGGGCGGGATGCTGTTCATCACCTCGGGCGATCGGCAGGCGCAGGACCCGGCGCAGGACTTCGATGTGGCATTGGGCAAGGTTATTCGGTTGCATGACGATGGCGCAGTGCCGGCGGACAATCCTTGGCAGGATCAGGGTGAGTTGGCGAAGACGTTTTGGACTATGGGGCACCGCAACCTGCTCGGCATGGCGTTCGATCGTGAGGGGCGGCTGTGGACCCACGAGATGGGGCCGCGCCACGGCGACGAGCTGAACTTGATCGAGCCGGGGGGCAACTATGGCTGGCCGGAGGTGTCTTACGGCAACCACTACTCTGGGCGGCGGATTCCTGACCATCCGGCGCGGCCGGAGTTTGTCGAGCCGAAGGCTTATTGGGTGCCGGCGATCTCGCCGGCGGGGCTGGTGATTTACGATGGCGCGATGTTCCCGGAGTGGCAGGGGGATGCGTTCATCGGCGGGCTGTCGAGCCGGGCGCTGGTGCACGTCGACATCGATGGCGACACCGCGCAAGAAGTCGAGCGCTTCGAGTGGAACCGGCGGG
>JAJFJX010000260.1 GCA_021773655.1 Panacagrimonas sp. | reverse complement strand
CCCCTGCACCTGCCGGGCCGCGTTCAGGCCAGCCACCAGGCCCTGGGCGGCGGCCTCCTCGTAGCCGGTGGTGCCGTTGATCTGGCCGGCCAGGAACAGCCCGCCGATGCCGAGCGACTCCAGCGAGGGCCGCAGTTCCCGCGGGTCGAAGAAATCGTATTCGATGGCGTAGCCGGGCCGCGTGATGTGCGCCGCCTCGAAGCCCGGGATGCTTCGCACCAACGCCTGCTGCACGTCGAACGGCAGGCTGGTGGAAATGCCGTTGGGGTAGACCTCGGTGGTGCCGAGGCCTTCCGGCTCCACGAAGACCTGGTGGGAGTCCCGCTCGCTGAAGCGCACGACCTTGTCTTCCACCGACGGGCAGTAGCGCGGCCCGGTCCCTTCGATCTGCCCGCTGAACAGCGGTGAGCGCGCAAAGCCCTCGCGGATGATCTGGTGAGTGTGCGCATTGGTGTGGGTGATATGGCAGCACACCTGGCGCGGGTGATCGGCCGCACGCCCCATGAACGAGAACACCGGCACCGGCAGGTCGCCGGGCTGTTCGGCCAGCACCGACCAGTCGATGCTGCGTCCGTCCAGGCGCGGTGGCGTGCCGGTCTTGAGCCGGCCGGTGCGCGGCATGCGTTCGCGCAGGCGCTGCGCCAGGGCGATCGACGGTGCATCGCCCGCACGCCCGCCGGAATGCTGCTGGGTTCCCACATGGATGCGACCGCCAAGGAACGTGCCGGTGGTCAGCACCACCGCCTCGGCGTGAAAGTCCAGCCCCATGCGCGTCACCACGCCGCAGACCCGGTCGCCATCGACGATCAGGTCCTCGACTTCCTGCTGGAACAGCCACAGACCCGGCTGGGTTTCCAGCGCCTGGCGCACCGCGGCTTTGTAGAGCATACGATCGGCCTGCGCACGGGTGGCACGCACTGCCGGCCCCTTGGAGGCGTTGAGACGCCGGAACTGGATGCCGGCGCAGTCTGTGGCGCGGGCCATCAGGCCGCCGAGCGCATCGATCTCGCGCACCAGGTGGCCCTTGCCGATACCGCCCACCGCCGGGTTGCAGGACATCTGTCCCAGGGTCTCGATCGACTGGGTGACCAGCAAGGTCGGCACCCCCATACGCGCGGCCGCCAGGGCCGCTTCGGTCCCCGCATGACCGCCGCCCACCACGATGACCCCGAACCTGTTCACGCCGCTCACCCATCCGTGCAAGACGCGGGATTTTACGCCAGCACCGCGGGCACGAGGCGGACGCGATGATAGGCTTGCACGATCACTCCAGCCGTACGCAGCGCGGATCCACTGCCATGATGCCCAACCGTTCACGCCCGCTCGTTGCCGCCTGTGCGCTCGTGTTGCTGTGGGGATGCGCAGCACCACCGGAAGAAGCGCCGGTGCGCGTGTTGCCCATCGAGGATCCCGCCCCCGTGCGCAAGCCTGTCGCCGATCTCGGCCGCTTTTCGGAATTCATTGCCACCCGGCCGACCCCCGGGGAGCTGCGCGAACGCTATCCGGACCTGATGGTGGTGATGCCCGGACAGATCGCGACCAAGGAATTTCGCACCGACAACAGCCGCTACTTCGTGGCGCTCGACGAGCAGGGCCGCGTGATCGGCGGACGTTTCCAGTAGGCGCAGGCACTGCAATGCAAGAACTGAGCTTCCGCACGCTGGATGTCTTCACCCGACAGCCCTTCTGCGGCAATCCGCTGGCCGTGGTGCTCGGCGCAGACGGGCTGTCCAGGACGCAGATGCAGCGCATCGCCCGCGAGTTCGGGCTGTCGGAAACGGTGTTCCTGCTCTCGACCGGTGACAATTCGGCGCCCGATTCCGCACCCGATGCAGCGCCTGATGCAGCACCCGATGCGGCGATGCGCCTGCGCATCTTCACGCCCTTCGAGGAACTGCCGTTTGCCGGTCACCCGGTCATCGGAGCGGCCTGCACCCTGGCCCGCATCGGACTGGTGCCTCCGGGCAGCGAACTGCGCCTCGGGCTGCAGACCGGCGCCGGCGTCGTGTCGGTGTGGATCCGCGCCGCCGACGACGAGGTGCAGGCCGAACTGACCACCATCGGTGCGCCACGCTTCGGCGCAATCATCGAAGACGGCGCAGCACTGGCGGCGCTCGCGGCGTGCCTGGGACTGGCACCCGAGGACATCGGCGGCGACGCCGCATGGCCGCGTACGGTGGACTGCGGACTGCCCTTTCTGCTGGTGCCGCTGCGCCGCCCGGAGACGCTGGCCGGCATCGAAGTCGACATGTCACGCCTGGCCGTCACGCTGCGCCAGGCCGGCGCCTTTGGCGTCTATGTGCACGCGCGAGGCTACGAGGGCGAACTGCGCTGCCGCATGTTTGCGCCGGGCATCGGCGAGGACCCGGCCACCGGCGCGGCCGCCGCGGCACTCGCCGCGCGCATGGCGCTGGAGACCACCGTACCGGGGGAACGCTGGCACGGATCGGTGGTGCAGGGCCTGGAGATGGGGCGCCCCGGTCGCATCGAACTCGGCGCCGTTCACACTGCCGACGGCATCGGCGCGGTGACCGTCGGCGGACATGCCGTCGAGATCATGCGGGGCAGCCTGAATGTGGATTGATCGCCACGGGTCGGCCGCCCTGCTGACGCTGGCCTGCGTGGCCATGACCGCCTGTGTGCCGCGCATCTACTCGCGGCATACGCTTGAACTGCAGCATCCCGACCCCGCGGCACTCGACATCCACTACGCGCCCTTCGAGGGCTGCCTGCTGCAACGTCAGGTGCCGGTGAGCTATCGCCTGCAGCGACCGCAATACGTGCTGCGCGCGGAAGTCGGATTCGCCAGCGAAGACGATGCCGCCAGCCTGGTGCTGAGCCTGGAGGGCGAAGGCGCGCTCAGCGCCCGCTTCCCGGGTCTGGTGCCGGCCCCGCATCGCCAGCCGCTGGAGCGGGGCTATCGCTACCGGCTGGACACCCGGTCGATCGTCGACGGGCGCTTCAACGTGGAGGTGCTGCGCGACGACCAGGTGCTCGACCGGCAGTGGTTCCGGGTCCAACAACGCCACTGCCGGGCGCTGGACATAGACGGCCGCTGAGTCCGCGCCGCGCCGCGCCTTGCCGCGGCACCCGAAAAATCGGGGCGGCCGGTAGGGTCCGACCGCCCCGCTGCAACGCAGTTGGGGAGAGTGGGGGCTGCGTTACAGGACCAGGCGCGCCCGGGCTCAGGGGGCGCGGTGGACGGACTTCTCGCTCCTCGAACGGGAGCTGAACGAACCGCCACGGGACCCATGTTGCAGCCCGGCTCAAGTCCACGCAAGGGCACGCAGGACGGTGTCCACGGGCCACTTCGGGCCGGCTGCACACCTAATGCCATGCGGGTGCGGCACGCAGGCGGCCGGCACCCCCCGGGCTGCCCGCAATACACCCCCCGGCGAGGCATCCGACAAACGTGAATCCGATTCCCCGCGCCACCGCTGCGGAGGTCAAAATCCGGCCCGGGCGACCGCCCTGCCCCGGAACATTCACCATGCACGTCCACTGGCTGCAGCATGCCGATCACGAGGATCTGGGCTGCATCGCGCCCTGGCTGGCCCGGCACCGCATGCAGGTCCATTCCAGCCGATTGCAGCATGGCGACGCCCTGCCCGCGACCTCGGACTTCGAGACACTGATCCTGATGGGCGGCCCGATGAACGTCGACGACCACACCGCGCATCCGTGGCTGGCCGCAGAAAAAACGCTGATACGCAATGCCATCGATCAGGGCCGACGCGTGCTGGGCCTGTGCCTGGGCGCGCAGCTGATCGCAGCGAGCCTCGGCGCCCCGGTGCAACCCAATCCGGAGCCGGAGGTGGGCTGGTTCGAGGTACGCCTCCACGCCGGCGGGAGTGCCGCGCCACTTCTGGCCGGCTGGCCGCAGGTCTTCGAGGCATTCCACTGGCACGCCGACACGTTCGCCATCCCGTCGGGCGCGGAGAATCTGATGAGCAGTGCGGCCTGCGCGCACCAGGGATTTGCGCTGGGTCCGCGGGTTCTGGGCCTGCAGTTTCACCTGGAGGTGACGGCGGCCGACGCGCGCCGCTGGTTTGCGGTGCAGACGCCGACTGCGGCGCGCTGCGTGCAGACCCCGCAGGCGGTGCTGCCGCGGCTGGACGCCTTTGCTCGCAGCAACCGGCTGATGTACGCCCTGCTGGATCGGTTCCTGGCCTGAGAGGGTTTCCCTGGGAACCGCCTTTCACCGCAAAGGCGAATAGCGAACCGCGTACTGCGAACTGCGCAAGGCGCAAGGCGCAAGGCGCAAGGCGCAAGGCGCAAGGCGAACAGAGAATCGCGAACAGGATGGACGCCAGGATCCTTGCAGGACGGGGCCCCGGCCGGAGCGGGAAACACCGTCCACATCGTCTTTGCTTGCGAGCTTTGCATTCGACTCGAACTCGACGCCAGCGGCGAGTCCGAGCTCGACACCGGGCCGAGTCTCTGCGAGGGCAGAATCGGCGGGATTCCGGTGGCGGCGGCATGATCGCCGAACGACTTCCCATGCTAGGGTGGGGCGGTTAATCCAAGAGAGATCAGTATCGTGCGCTTTACACTTATTGCGGTTTCTGCAGCACTTCTATTGTCTGTCGGCGCCTGTTCGAAGCAGGAGGACACGGCCGCCCCCGCGGCTGCCGCGGCACCTGCAGCAGCCGAGTCCCAGGGCTCGACCTCGCTGAATATCGACGCCGACAGCGGCTCGGTTTCCTACGAATCCGAGGACGGCGGCAACAGCACGTCGATCTCGGTTGGCAAAGACAAGGACAACAAGTAACTCCCGCTCGCCCGGGCAGAATGCGCCCGGGCGGCACGTGCTTCGGGGCCGTGAGCCCCGAGGGCACCTTGCAATTGATTGCCTGATCTCCTGACTGGAAATGAAGTTCAGCCGGGACCCAAATCGGCGTCATTCCCGGGCTCTTCGTCAGGAGCACGAGGTAGAAAAGGGATGGCAGTCCTCTGCGGTTCACCTTGCAGAGAGGGCACGTCCTTGAGTCTGAGGTGAGGGCCGCCAGGCCCTACCTGCAACCCTCTCAATTTCTTGCAACGAGAGCCTTCGCCTTCGGTAGCGCTTGGCGCTTTACGGGCCAAGCGAGCACGAAACGCCCCTGTGGCTCATCGACGGGACGACATGACTGCTCAGCTCATGCGGTGCAACTGAACGAAGTCCACCGCCAGACGCAGCTCCCCGTTATTGCAGCACTTCTTGTCGTCATTCCCGCGCATGCGGGGATCCAGCTCACCTTGCTGGGTCAACAAGGCACGTCGCTGCGCGCCGCTCTGGATTCCCGCTTTCGCGGGAATGACGGACGGATGAGGGGGTTTGGCCTGCGTCATCAGCCCGTTTGGACACATGGGTGAGTATTCGGCGCGCGGGGAAACCCGGTTTGGGCGCCGCAACCTGCGCCTTCGTTTGGGCACGGATTTTCTCGCGACGCCAACAAGGCCAGTACCCTGCATGGGCACCGCTCGGCTTCTGCACCGGCCAAAGTGGTCCAGGTGCTTGATTTGGTGCGCCTGAGACGATTCGAACGTCCGACCCCTGCTTCGGAGGGTGAAAGGGGACATTTGCTGCAATCGCCGTAGGACGACCTAAAGCACCATAAATAGAGCACTTTCCACTCGCCAGCTCAACGCCATACCTGCATTTAGAGACGAACAATATTCAATGAAATCTCTTCATGCGCCGCAAACAAGATCAGACCGTAATGACCCGTGCTCTGCTTTTTCGTGCACACCGTCGAGTATCCGCCGGATGCCCCCGTCGGGCGGTCGACATTGATTACTGGCGGTGCTCACTCCAGAGCCCATCTCCGTACGTTACAAAGCCTACGCGCGGGTATCAGGGTGCGGGACCGTCGGGGTGGTTCTCGCGTGTCTTCGGGCGAGGTATGTCAGCAACTGGGCCACAGCGCTGCGAGCTGCTCGATTGAGGCGAGCAGAACGACACGCGCCGGTTCTCGCGTTGTAGCGAACGTCGAGCACTTCCAAGGAACTGTCGCGGACGCCTGGGCCTGCATATCTCGATGTATCAGATTATCTCTCAGTTGAACACTGCTTCACGCGCATCGTGCTCAGCGAGTAGCGAACCAAGTGGTCTAGGAATAGCCCGCGGAGTCATCAGTCGAGGACCGGTATGTGCCAGAAGCGGACCTTCGTCACTGGCCGCTGAAGAGCTGGTGGTTTGTCCAGCGAAGTTAACCTCGACGCAGCGTCGCTGCCTCCTCGCATCGGTAGAGGTGATGGGCGGTGGAATGGTCTGGTGCTGCTTCAGCGCGTCTGCACTACATGCTCAGCGCTTTCGCGTCTTGAAAGCGTTCACACGCTCCCTGAACTCGACCGAATCCTCGACAACGGCCATGTGCGACGACACGGTGTCCAGATGCGCCCGTAGGCTCGTCGCGACTCCCGACCCGTCGTAAACAAGGCGCTTGATCAGCGAAACGGCATGGGGCGGTTGAAGCGCGATACGACGCGCCAGTTCCAGCGCCCGATCGAGCGAGCGCCCCGCAGGTGCAACGTGGTTCACCAGGCCGATTCGCAAGGCCGTCTCGGCATCGATCGCATCTCCCGTCCAGAGCAGCTCGAGTGCCCGCGAACATCCCACAAGTCGCGGCAGGAACCACGCGCCACCGTCGCCGGGGACCAGACCCATCGTGATGTAACTTTCTGCGACGACCGCAGTCGCGTCCATCACACGCAGGTCGCACATCAGGGCCATGTCGAGCCCCGCCCCACGGGCGGCACCGTTGATGGCGGCAATTACGGGGCATCGAATTCGTTCGAGCAGCAGCGGGATTCGATGGACGTTCTCCCAGAGGTAGGCCTTGCGTGCGGGCCCGTCCATGGAGAGAAAGCCTTCGAGATCGTCAGCGTCTCCGCCGGCGCAGAACGCCTTTCCCTCGCCGGTAACTACCAGCGCTCGCACGGTCGGGTCCCGCTCCACGCCCTCGAGAGCTCGCGTCCACCGCCCGATCATCTCAAGGTTGAATGCGTTGAAACGCGCGGGACGGTTGAGCCGCAGGATGGCGACGCCCGTCGTCGCGTCAATTTCGTAAAGGATGCTGGCGTCTTCAGTCATGAGCGTTCGGCGCGAACATCGCGTCGCCTCGAGAGGTCAGGTCGGCCCAGAAACGTTGCGCCCCCCTATCTGCCACCGCCCTTCCCAAGCGCTCCGCCCAATAACGGTCGTTTCCATACTCCGT
>JAJFJX010000259.1 GCA_021773655.1 Panacagrimonas sp. | reverse complement strand
TCAGGGCATTGGCGCCGCGGATCGCCTGCTGACCCAGGCACAGCACATCGGTGGGCTCGCAGGCCTGAGCCACGATGCCGTGCAGCGGCAGATCGATGGCGACCACGACAAACCCGGCCGCCGCCAGCGCCGGCGCCACCGGCAGCGCATCGGTGCGGTTGCGGGTGATGCCGTGCTGGAAGATCACCACTGGCCAGCCCGAGGCCGGCCGCGTCTGCCCGCTGGCCGCATTGGGCACAGTCACCAGCAGCGGCACGCGCTGCACCGAACGCTCCACCGGCACCGGGAAGCAGGCGGTGGTCGACAGGCTGGCTTGCGCGGTCTGGCCATCCGGCAGCGTGCCGCCCAGCGCGAACGCCTCGCAGGGCACCTGGCCGAGGAAGCGCACGATCGGCTGGCCTTCGCTATCGGTGCGGGTGTCGGGCTGGGTTTCGTCGGCGGCGAAAAAGGTCTGGCGGATGACCGCATCGGCGGCATCGGTCGGCGCCTGCAGGAAGTACGGCAGGCCGACCGCGCCGACGTAGATGTCGGCCACAGGCGGCGCGCCGATGGCTGAAGTGTCCTGCCCGGACGGCACCGCCAGGATCGGCAGCGGCTGCGAATGTTCGAGGGCGGTGCGTGCATCTGCGGCGGCATCGATGCGTGCAAAGGTGGTGGCGATGTTCTGGGTGGTGAAGGTCCAGGCCAGCACGATCTGCGCCTCGCTCAGGGTGGGCACGGCGCCGAGCACCGCCTCCACCGCCGGCCGCACCTGCTGGCTGCGCACCTGTTCGAGCACGGCCTGCTGTGCCGGGTCCAGCGCCATGGCCGCGGCATTGTCCTGCTCGCTGACGGGCGTGGCGCTGCGCACGATGCGGAACTGGTCGGAAGGCTCGGCGGCGCGGCCACGAAGGTTGCGCAGTTGCTCGGTGATCACCACCAGATAGCGCGTCGAGGGCTTGAGCGGCTTGAGCGGCTTGATCTGGATGCGCATGCGGCCGTCGCCCGACGCCGCCAGCGACGGCGGATAGTCGGTGTAGGCCACGTCCTGGCCCGCCACCAGCGGCGCCCCGGTGCTGCTGTCGATCACCAGGATCCCTTGCGCCGCGGTCTGAAGATCAACCGTGCCGATCAGGTCGGTGAACAGCGGCGCGGTGGTCGAAAATCCATCGGTGAGATTGGCCGCCGCCACCAGCGGATTGGCACCGCCCGGGTTGGGAATGTTGAGGGTCGGATCGCTGAAGCCGGCAAACAGCAGATCGTTCGGATACGGCAGCGTCGGCGTGCCTTCCAGCGGGGCCGGTTCGAACAGGGCGACCAGGGGTTGGCTGCCATTGCGCGAGCCGCTGCCGCCGCAGGCGCTCAGAATCAGACTCAGCAGCAGGACCCACATCGGCGTGGTACGCATCGACTTTCTCCTCGTTGTTCTGATCTGCGGGCGGATCGGGTCCGCCCCGGGTGCCGCGATCAGGCGTGGCGACATCGTTGCAGGATCGGCATCAGCTTCCGCAGGTCGTGCCACCTGCTGCGAATCCACGCCCGTGTCCGGATACTACGCCTTGAATGCGGGCTCGGAATGCGGGCTCGCCAGCTTCATCAGCGGTTCCGGGACTCCGACGGCGCCGGCATCCGGCATCCGGCAGGCGAACCCGGAAGTCCGCTGCCCGGTGGGCAAGGTCTGCGGGCTTGGGCATGTGGCTCCGACCGCAGCCTGGATTCCGGATCGGCCCACGGGCCGTCCGGAATGACCTCGAAGCGGACAGGGCCCTTGCCGATGACCCGTCATTCCGGCGGCAGCGTGCGCAGCCACCGAACCGAGGGTGGCGCCGGCGTGGCGCCAACCCCGCGACACGGCCGGAGACTGAACGCATCCGGCGCGCTCCGGGACGCGCTCCGTGTACAGGTGCGTGGACAGGCCTCGGCAGCGGGATCGATGAGCTTCGCGCGGCGGCAGCCCGGCCCGCTCCACCGGAGCGCGCAGATCATCCTCGGGGCTTGACCAAACCGACCGCGATTACGGGCAATATTCCCGCCCGAACCCACCCGCAGGAACAGCGCGATGTCGGCCCGGATCTTCTGTTACACCAAATCGGAATCGCTCGTCGATCTCACCCTGTTCCAGCGCGATCCGGACGGCATCGAGCATCAGGTTCCGCACGGCCGACTCGAAGAGGTGGCGCAGGACATTGCCATCGCCAAGGCCGATGCGGTGTGTCATCTGTTGCTGCTGCTGGCCGCGGCCCGCGTTCGCCTGCGCAGCACCTGGACCGAGTCGTCCATCACTCCGGGCAAGGCGCGTCTGCAGAAAACCACGGCCACCTCGCTGTCGTTCCAACAGGAAGCCGCGCACTTGTTGCCGGGCAACATTCTGATCAATGGCGACCACACCTGGGACGTGGTCGGCAAGCTGGACAAACAAACCGACACTGTCCGGCTCGCCGTAGAGCTGATGATGGCCTTTGCAGACACCTGCAGCCTGCCCGCCTGCTTCAACAAGGCCGACTCCCAGGCCGAGAACGGCAAAGATGGGCTCAAGGCAGAGTTCGCCGCCACGGTTGCGCTGATGGGCCGACACCTGGGCTGGAAGCCTGCCGGCACCCACCATCTGCACAGCGCCATCGGCATCGGCCTGGAACGCTGGTTCCTGCGCTCGCACGCGATCTACACGGATGCGGCACGGATCAAGCACGAGCGCGCCAAGCTGGCGAAAGACGCACAGACTCGCGCCCTGCGTCACCTGGAAAGCCGCGTGCTCGGCGAATACGCGCGCAGTCTGCTGATCCGCAATCCACTGCGGCACATCCAGTCGAATCCTGCGCTGCGCGAAGCGCTGGCGAAGACGCGAGCGCGCATCTTCGAGTCGCCCTGATCAGCGCCCGTCCGGCGGCTTCGGCCTGGCGGTGCGCCGTCTGTTTGGGGCGCCCTTGGAACTTTCCGGCGCCAGACCGGCCTGGCGCGTGCCGCATTCCCGCTTCACGTTCTGCCGCAACAGTTCCACCAGCCGCAAGGTGCCCGGCCCGGCGGCATCACGATCGGCATAGATCAGGTGCAGGCTGCCGATGCGCTGTTCGCCGCCCGGCAGCGGCAGCGCCTTGAGCACGCCGCTGGCGAGCTCTACGCGAATCCTGTCCTCCGGCAGCCAGGCAAAGCCGTAGCCTTCGCGCACCGCGGCAATCGACGTGGCCATGTGACTCACCGTCCAGCGCTGGCGGGCCTCCAGGCTCAGCGGTGTGCGATGGCGCTGGCTGCCGGAATCGCGCACCACGATGTGGCGATGCGTGCGCAGGTCGGTCTGCGTCAGCTCGCGCTGCAGGCCATGCAGCGGATGACCGGGCGCGGCGACCAGGTGCAGGCGCATCTGCACCAGCGGCTCGCCGAGAAAACCCGGTGGCACCCGCGGCGCCACCGCGATGTCGGCCTCGCCCTTGAGCAGGGTCTCGGCGGTGCCGCCCAGCACCGATTCGATCAGTTCGATGCGCGTGTGCGGGCTCTCCTGACCGAACTGCGCCAGGGTGGCCAGCAGCACGTCGGTAGGGAAGATGATCTCCTCCGCCAGCCGGATCTCCGCCTCCCAGCCGGCGGACAGCCGCGCCGCGGCGCGCTCCAGGCTTTCGGCCTCTTCCAGCAGCGCCCGCGCGCGGCGATACAGGAACGCGCCGGTGGCGGTGAGCTGCGCCTTGCGGCCCTGCACCTCGAATGCCTTCACGCCCAGCAGCGCCTCGATCTTCTGCACCGCGTAGGTGACCGCCGACTGGCTCTTGTGCAACACCTGCGCCGCCTGTGCGTAGCCGCCGGCGTCAACCACCGCCATCAGCGCGCGCCACTGTTCGATGCCGATGCGGGGCTGGCTCATTTATCCAATTTATCGATAGGTAGGCGCGGATTATTGTTCTTTTTTATCCGTTCATCCAATCATCTAATACGCATACCTTCACGCCACCCGGAGATGTGCCATGACCACCACCCTGCTGCAGATCAACGCCAGCCTGCTCACCGACCACGGCCAGTCCAGCAGCCAGCTCGCCGAGCGCTTCGTGCGCACCTGGCGCGAACACCACCCGAACGGTGCGGCGATCCATCGCGACGTCGCCGGCGAGCCGGTACCGCATCTGGACGCCGCGCCCGCGCGGGCGTGACCTTCCGCCACACCGCCCAGGACTCCGAAGGCCTGGCCATCAGCCCCGACAGCAAGACCCAGGCGCTCGAACAGGCCAACGACACCATCACTCGGCTCGCCGCCTGAACGGCTCGCGCCCAAACAAGGAGACATCGCAAATGAACACCCTCCAGACCCTCGCCGCCCCCGCCGGCCGCGTGCTGCTCGCCACCCTGTTCCTGCTCGCCGGCCTGCAGAAGATCGGTGGCTACGACGGCACGCTGGCCTACATGGCCTCGCAGGGCGTGCCCGGCTTCACCCTGCCGTTGGTGATCGCACTGGAAGTGCTGGGCGCGCTGGCCATCATCGTCGGCTGGCAGACGCGCCTGGTCGCCCTGCTGCTCGCCGGCTTCAGCATCGCCTCCGGCCTGCTGTTCCACTTCAAGCCGGACGACGCGATGCAGATGACCATGCTGCTCAAGAACCTCTCCATCGCCGGCGGCTTGCTGCTGCTGGTCGCCCACGGCGCCGGCGCCTGGAGCATCGATGCCCGCCGTCGCGGCTAGAAATTGCCCCTCGCAACCCCACCTCTGCGCTCTACAAAGGAGACCCCCATGAACACCCAAGCCCGTACCCTCGCCCGACTGATCCACTCCGTGGAAACCTCCGACGGCGCCGGCGTCAAGCTGCGCCGCAGCATCGGCAGCCAGCGCGGTCTGTACCTGGACCCGTTTCTGATGCTCGACGAGTTCGGCACCGAGAATCCGGACGACTACATCGCCGGCTTTCCACCGCACCCGCACCGCGGGTTCGAAACCGTCACCTACATGCTCGACGGCCGCATGCAGCACCAGGACCACCTCGGCAACGTCGGTGATCTCGGCCCGGGCGGCGTGCAGTGGATGACCGCCGGCCGCGGCGTCGTCCATTCCGAAATGCCGCTGCAAGAGTCCGGCCGCATGCGTGGTTTCCAGCTGTGGCTGAATCTGCCCGCGAAAGAAAAGATGAAGCCGGCCTGGTATCGCGACATCGGCGCCACCGAGATCCCCAGCATCGGACTGCCCGCCGCCAGCGGCGGCGGAACGGTGAAGGTGATCTCCGGCACCGTGACAGTGGGTGAGCTGAGCCTCAGCGGACCGATGAACACGCCAGAGCGCCCGCTGTCCACCGACCCGCTGTACCTGGACCTGCACCTGCCTGCGGGCGCGCGATTCGAGCACGCCCTGCCCGCTGGCCATGCCGCGTTCGCCTATGCCTACGAAGGCGAAGCGAAGATCGGCGAAGGCGACGCCGCCCGTGCGCTGCCGCATCAGTCCGCTGGCGTGCTCACCGACGACGGCGACCATGTGGTGTTCACCGCCGGCGCCGAAGGTGCGCGCCTGATCCTGGTCGCCGGCAAACCGCTGCGTGAACCCATCGTGCAGTACGGCCCCTTCGTGATGAACACCCGCGAAGAGATCGAGCAGGCGATCCGGGATTACCAGAGCGGCGAGCTGGTGTCTGCACAGGCGCCGCGAGAATCTCGGCCGCACGCTTGAGCTCGCGCATCAGCCGCCGGAACCTGGGGAGCCGCGCTGCGACTTCAAGTGAATGCACGCCTGGCTGTTCGAGGATGACCTCCGGCAGTTCCGGGATTGCGACTTGCCGACCCCCCGGGTCGGCGAGTTCGGCGGGCGGGGCGCCCGGGTCGTGCGCCCGCCCATGAGGCCGATCCGCCATTTCTGCGCCGGGCAGCGCCGCCGCCTTCACGGGACGATGTGGCCTTCCGGACCGCTTGCGAAGCCCGCCACGCGCTGACCGTCCGTTGCGGCTGGCCTGGCAATGCGTGCGTCGGCCGAGCCGCACCATCCGTGGCAAGCTGTGGCGATGCACTACCGCCACCTGTTCCACGCCGGCAACTTTGCCGATGTCTTCAAGCACGTCCTGCTGCTTGGACTGCTGCAGGCGCTCAATCGCAAGGACAAGCCCTGGTGCTATGTCGACACCCACGCCGGCGCCGGCCTCTACAACCTGGCCTCCAACGACGCCATGCGGACCGGAGAGTGGCAGCAGGGCATCGGCCGGCTGCGTGTAGAGCCGGACACCCCGGCTCTGGTGCGCGATTACCTGGCACTGGTCGACTGGGATGAAAGCCGCCCGCAGCTCGGCCATACCCGCCACTATCCCGGCTCGCCGCGGCTGGCGGCGCAGGTGGCACGACCGGGCGACGCCCTGCTGTGCTGCGAATCGATACCGGCCATCGCCGAGCAGCTGCGCGTGCATGTGCCGCAGGCACGGCTGCATCTGCGCGACGGCTACGAGGCCCACAGCCTGCTGCCACCGACGCAGAAGCGCGGCCTGGTGCTGATCGACCCGCCCTTCGAGGCGCGCGACGAATGGACGCGCATGGAGCAACTGATCGAACGCGTGCAGGCTCGCTTTGCCGGCGCGGTGCTCGCCGCGTGGTATCCGCTCAAGAACGTGCACGACGCTGCCCGCTTCGATCGGCGCGTGGTGCGCCAGACCCGGCGCGAGGCCCTGTCCTGCCAGATCGACGTCGGCCGCGGCGACGCCGGTCAGATGCACGCCTGCGCGCTGCTGGTGGTCAATCCGCCGTTCGGGTTTGCCGCCACCGCCGAAGCTGCACTGCGCTGGCTGAGCCCGAGGCTGGCGCAGAGCGGCGGGGTCCGCTCCGAAGTCCGGCCGGTGCCGGTCGAGGGTGCGCGGCCAATCCTGCCAGGGCGCGCTTCACGGCACTGTTGAGCCTTGAGCAGATCTACCCGGCGTAGGTGAATCCGGCCGAGCCGGCCGGCAGGAACTCGAACCGGATACGCCCGCCGACCCCTTCACGCAGCGACACAGCACGCAGTCTGATCACGAAACCCGACCACCGGCCGCGGGCACCGGCGCGCCGGTTTTCCGGGCATTGCCGCGGGCATTGCCGCGGGCCCGTCACGCGCCGAGGCAGCCCGCTTCCAGGGACACGCTCGCCGTTGCCGCGCCCACCGCTGCCAATCCACCCACTGCGCGCGGGCGCCGCCGGCAATCTCACAGTTTGCGCAGCCAGGCCACGGCGCCGGCTTCATCCACCTGCGGCATGGGCGGCAGCGCCGCCAGCATGTGCCGGCCGTAACCCTTGCTGCGCAGGCGCGGATCGCACAGCACGAGCAGGCCCTGATCGCGTTCGTCGCGGATCAGGCGACCGGCCCCCTGACGCAGGCTGACGATGGCTTCCGGCAACTGGATCTCCACGAACGGCTGGCCGCCTCGCTGGCGCAGCGCATCGATCCGCGCGTCCTGGACCGGATCACCCGGTGCCGAGAACGGCAGCTTGTCGATGATCACCAGGCGCAGCGCGCGGCCCTTGACGTCCACGCCTTCCCAGAAGCTGTGGGTGCCGACCAGCACGCCGTCGCCGCGCGCGGCGAAATCGGCCACCAGGCGCGCCCGATCATCCTCGCCCTGAACGTACAGCCGCGGGCCGAACTTCGCCCGCAGGAGCCCGGCAATGATGCGCAGCGCGCGATGGCTGGTGCACAGCACGAAGGCGCCGCCGCCGCTGGCCTCGATCAGGCGCTGTGCCAGCGCGGCGACCTGCTCGCTGTAACCGGGCGCAGAGGGCTCCGGAAGGTCCTGCGGCAGGTGCAGACGCGCCTGTCGGGCATAGTCGAAGGGACTTTCCAGGGCCAGGGCCTGCGCCTGCGGCGCGCCGATCTGGCGGCGGAAATGATCGAAATCGCCGGCTGCCGACAGGGTTGCCGAGGTCAGCACCCAGGCTCCGGCATGGGCGGCGAACACGCGTGAAAACCCCTGGCCCAGGTCCAGCGGGGTGGCGTGCACCGCGCCGCCGCGGCCCTGGGGCTCGACCCAGCGCACGTGTTCGGCGTCGTCCAGCGCGAAACACAGGCCGAGGCGTTCGAGCAGCCGCAGGCCGCGCTGGTGCAGGGTCTCGAATGCGGCGCCGCGTTCGCGCACCGCGTCCAGAACCCGGACCAGCGGCTCGACGACCTCCAGCAGGGGTTCGGCAGTGGCCGGCGCACCCTGCTCGCGCAGGAACGCCGGTAGCGACATTCGGGCGCCGGCGCGCGCGAGCGCCCCTTCCCAGGCAATCAACGGCCCTGCCAGCGCCTGTGCGACCTCGACCAGTTCGGGCACGTCACCCTGCTCGGCCGCGGCGGCCAGCACGTCGTCGCCGAGGTCCCGCAGCTGGCGGCTGGATACGCGCACGCCGAAAAACTGGCTCGCCAGTTCCGGTAGCTGGTGCGCCTCGTCGACGATCACGGCGTCGGCGCCGGGAAGGATCTCGCCGAAGCCTTCTTCCTTGAGCAGCACGTCGGACAGCAGTACGTGATGGTTGACCACCACCAGGTCCGCCGCCATGGCGGCGCGCCGGCTCTTGATCACGAAACAGTTGCCGAAGTCCGGGCACCTGGCGCCCAGGCAATTGTCGGCGGTGGAGGTGATCTGGAAGCGCAGCCGATCATCCTCCACCACCCGCCCAAGTTCGGAGACTTCGCCGCGCCGGGTGGCGCGCGACCAGGACTCGACCTGCTGCAGGGCGCTTTCGCGCCCCGGCCCCAGGCGTCCGGCACCGTCCTGCATGGCGCGCTTCATGCGCAGCAGACACAGATAGTTGCTGCGGCCCTTGAGCATGGCCGTGCGCGCCGGCACCCGCAGGGCGTCCAGCAAACGCGGCAGGTCGCGTTCGAACAACTGGTCCTGCAGGTTCTTGGTGCCGGTGGAAACGATCACCCGGCGCTCCGCCACCAGCGCCGGCACCAGGTAGGCGAAGGTCTTGCCGGTGCCGGTTCCCGCCTCGATCAGGCACAGCTCGCCGCGCTCCAGGGCCTGATCAACCGCGCGCGCCATCCGTGCCTGGGCCTGTCGCGCCACGAAGTCGGGCACCGCCTGTGCCAGCGGCCCATCGGCGGCGAACCAGCCCTCGATCATGGCGACGTTCCGGGGCGGTGCAGTGCCTCAGCCTCAGCCGCCGCCGAGCTGGCGTTGGATCTCATCGATGCGTGCCTGGGCCTGCAGAGCGCCCAGCGAGTCGCCCTGCGCCAGGCGCGCGGCGCTGATGATCTTCCAGTTCTCCAGCTCGACGTAGACGTTGCCGCGCGCCAGGCTGTTGGACTTGGACGCCACCGAGATGGCCTGGTCGAATTGCCGTTGGTCCAGGTAGACGCCGGCCAGCGCCGACCACACGAAGTAGTTGCGCGGTTCGATGCGCTGGGCGCGTTCGAGCTGCGAGGCTGCCAGATCATGCCGGCCGGCGGCGCGCGACTGCGCCGCCGACTGCATCAGGGACACCACCGCCTGACCGCTGATCTCGCTGGCGCTGCGCGGAAAACTCGGCGCCTGGGGCTCGGGCGGCTCGATCGGCATCGGCATGGCCGGGGGCGGCAGCACCGGCACCTGACCCGGCGGCTGCGGCGGCGTGCCCGGTGCCGGAATCACCGCTCCGATGGGCGGCCGCGGGTCCGGCATCGAGCTTTCGCGGGTGCCGGTGGTTGAGGCACACCCGGCCAGAACCAGGATCATGCCGATCGCACCGATGACTTTCGCCTTGCCCGCCCGATTCATTCGAATATCTCCCGCAGCCAGTCCAGCGGTGTGCGCTCGGCCGCGAGCGCACAGGGCGCGTAGGCGGTGGGCGCGTGACCGCGCACATAAGGTAGCAGGACCACGCTGGTGCAGCCCTCGTCGGCCTTCAGGCCGGTGAAGCGGTCAGTGAGCTGGTCCTGGATGTCGGCCGGAGGCAGCATGTCCAGCCCGCGCAACTGCAGGTCCTTGGCGATCTGCGTCCACAGCACCAGGGCGCCGGACGAACCGGTGAAGCCCATCGGCTTGTAGTCGTCGCGCCCCATCCACACCACCGCCACGCGGTCGGCGCCGAAGCCGGCGAACCAGGAGTCGCGCAGGTCGTCGGTGGTGCCGGTCTTGCCCGCCAGGGCGCCGCCGGCCGGCACCGCTGCCCGCGCCCGCCGCGCGGTGCCCTGCTCGATCACCTGGGTCAGGCCCCAGTTGATCAGGTAGGTCGGGGCCTCGGGCAAGGCCTGGCGCACCTTGATCGGGTAGCGATTGAGCGGCTCGCCTTCCTTGGTGGTGACGCTGCGGATGGCCGACAGCTCGGTCTGGTAGCCATTGGCCGCCAGCGTGCCGTACATCTGCGCCACTTCCAGCGGAGAGGCATCCACGGCGCCGAGGAACACGCTGGGCACCGGCATGGCATCGCCGCTGTAGCCGGCGGCGCGCAGGGTATCGAGCACGTTCTCGACTCCGACCTCCAGCCCCGCACGCACGGTGGGAATGTTGTACGAGTGCGCCAGCGCTAGGTACAGCGGCTGCGGGCCGTGATTTTTCCTGTCGTAGTTTTTCGGCGCCCAGGTCTTGCGGTTGGACAGGGGGACTTCGATCGGTTCGTCTTCGAGCAGGGTGTGCAGGTTGAAACGGTCCGGATTGCTCAGCGCGGTCAGGAACACGAAGGGCTTGACCAGCGATCCGATGGAGCGGCGTGAGTCGATCGCGCGATTGAATCCTGCGTAGCGGAATTCGCGCCCGCCGACCATCGCCAGCACTTCGCCGCCGTCGACGCTGGTGATCACCCCGGCGGCCTGCAGCGTCTGGTCTTCGAGCTTGCGGTCTTTTTCCAGACTGGCGATCCCGCTGGCCAGGTCGCGCTCCAGCACTTCCTGGGCGTTCGGGTCCAGGGTGGTGAAGATGCGCAGCCCTTCGTTGGTCAGGTCGCTGTCCTGGTACTGGCCCTTGAGCTGGCGCTTGACCAGGTCCACATAGGCCGGGTACCGCGCGACGCTGCCGCCACTGCCACCGGCCAGGCCCAGCGGCTGGGCCACGGCGGCGAGGTACTGATCCTGGTCGATCAGACCGGCGTCGCGGAACACCTTGAGCACCAGGTCGCGGCGCGCCTGCGAGCGCTCGGGATTGCGCCGCGGGTTGTACTGCGACGAACCCTTGACCACCCCGACCAGTAGCGCGATCTCGTGTGCCCGCAGTTCGTCCACCGGCTTGTTGAAGTAGAAGCGGCTGCCGAGTCCGAAGCCGTGCACGGCACGGTTGCCTTCCTGGCCGAGGTGGATCTCGTTGAGGTAGGCCTCCAGGATCTCGTCCTTGGTGTAGTGCGCTTCGAGCAGCAGGGCCATGATCGCTTCCTTGCCCTTGCGCGCCCAGTCGCGCTCGCTGGTCAGGAAGAAATTCTTGACCAGCTGCTGGGTGATGGTGGAGGCGCCCTGAACGACGCGTCCAGCCCGCAGATTGGCCAGGGCGGCACGCACGATGCCGCGGATGCTGATGCCGAAATGCTCATAAAAGCCGCGATCCTCGACCGCGATCAGGCCTTCGCGCAGCAGCGGCGGAACATCTTCCAGGCGCACCAGCACCCGGTCCTCGGCCTGGCTCTGGGGGTAGATGCTGCCGATCAGCATCGGATCCAGGCGCACGATGTCACGTGGTGCGCCGGCCTCCAGGTCATCGATGGCCGCGATTCGGCGGTCTTCGAAGCGCACTGCCAGGCGCAGGTCGGGTTGTTCGGCGTCCCAGAACCGGAATCCGCGAATGGCCACCTCGATCCGTTTTTCACCGGCAACGTAGGTGCCCGGACCGGTCAGCGCCGGGCTGTGCCGATAGCCCAGGCGATCCAGTTCGCGGCGCAGTTCGGCAGGTTCGAGCTGGCGTCCCGGATACAGATCCACCGCCGCGGCATAGACCTGTGCCGGCAGGGCCCAGCGGCTGCCGGCGAATCGGGTGCGGATCTCCTGGTCGAGCTGCACCACGTAACCGGACAGCAGCAGGCCGCCGACGCTGAGCGAGACGATCAGCGTGGCCAGCAGCAGATAGAGCAGCTGCCGCAGGGAAAAGCTCGATTTACGTTTGGAGCGCGCCATTTGAGCGCGGCATGATAATGCCAGCGCCTCCGGCTTGCGCTGTTCGGGTCAACAACGTACCGGACTTTGGCCGCCGCAACGGCGCCGGGCCGGCGTCACTGGCGGTGAACCTCGCGTTCCTTTTCCTCAAGGGTGCTGTGCCGCACGTCCTTGCCCTTGACAAAATAGATTACGTACTCGGCGATGTTCTTTGCGTGGTCGCCAATCCTTTCGAGCGCGCGCACGCACCAGATCAGGTCCATCACCCGGCGGATGGTGCGCGGCTCTTCCATCATGTAGGTGATGCACTGGCGCATCAGCGATTCGTACTCGCGGTCGATCACCACATCCTCGCGCACCACCGCCAGCGCCGACTCGGCATCCATGCGGGCAAAGGCGTCGAGCGCATCGCGCACCATCTGCGAGACCTGCCGCGACAGGTGCTGGGTTTCCATCATGTGCTCGCGCAGACGCTCCTGGCTGGCCAGCTCGCGCGCCATCATCGCCACCTTCTGGGCCTCGTCGCCGATGCGTTCCAGGTCTGTGATGGTCTTGATCACCGCGTAGACCAGGCGCAGGTCGCTGGCGGTGGGCTGCCGTCGCGCCAGGATGCGCGAGCACTCCTCGTCGATCATGATTTCCAGTTGATCGACCTTGTCATCGTTGTTGATGACCTGATCGGACAGATCCGCGTCCAGTTCCATCAGCGCCCGCGTGGCATCCACCAGCTGCTGCTCGACCAGGCCGCCCATGGCGAGCACACGCTGGCGCACATCTTCCAGCTCGGCGTTGAACTGACTGGAAATATGTGACTTGTATTCAGTGGTCATAACTTTCGGGCATCCCGTGAGCGCAATTCGGTTCAGCCATAACGGCCGGTGATGTAATCCTCGGTCTGCTTTTTCGCCGGCTTGGTGAATAGCTGATCCGTCGTGCTGAGTTCGATCAGGTCGCCGATGTACATGAAGGCCGTGTAGTCGGAAACGCGCGCAGCCTGCTGCATGTTGTGAGTGACGATGACGATCGTGTACTGGTTCTTGAGCTCGTTGATCAGCTCTTCGACTTTCAGCGTCGAGATCGGATCCAGCGCCGAGCAGGGCTCGTCCAGCAGGATCACTTCCGGCTGAATGGCGATCGAGCGAGCAATCACCAGGCGCTGCTGCTGCCCGCCTGACAGACCGAGCGCCGAATCGTCCAGGCGGTCCTTGACCTCATCCCAAAGTGCCGCGCCGCGCAGCGCCCACTCCACCGTATCGTCCAGGACGCTCTTCTTGCTGATCCCGCCCAGGCGCAGGCCGTAGGCGACGTTCTCGTAGATGGACTTGGGGAACGGATTGGCCTTCTGGAACACCATGCCCACGCGTCGACGCAGCATTGCCACATCCACGTCGCGGTCGAAGATATTCTTTCCGTTGAGGCGGATCTGCCCCTCGATGCGGCAGCCTTCGACCAGGTCGTTCATCCGGTTGAAGCAGCGAAGCAGGGTGGACTTGCCGCAACCCGAAGGCCCGATGAACGCGGTAACGCGCTTCTCGGGAATCTTCATGCTGATCGAATTGAGCGCCTGCTTGGGGCCGTAGTACAAGTTGAGGTTGTCAACTTCCAGGGCCGCTTTCTGGTTCAGCAGAGACTCGCCTGATTGTTCACGCTTCATGGAATCGATGTCGATTCCATGCGTCAGGGGCGTTTTGTTCTGCACACCGGTCATCGCAGATTCATCCATGGTGGGAAGGTCGGGTTCGTACAAAGGGATGGCTAGTGGTCCAGCGCCTTGTAGCGTTCGCGCAAGCGATTACGGATCATGATGGCAAAGACATTCAGCAATATGACCACCAGCACCAGCAGGAACGAGGTCGCGTAAACCAGCGGACGGGCCGCCTCCACGTTGGGAGATTGGAACCCGACGTCATAGATATGGAAGCCCAGGTGCATGAACTTACGCTCCAGGTGCAGGAACGGAAAGTTCCCGTCCAGAGGCAGCGAAGGCGCCAGCTTGACCACACCGACGAGCATCAGAGGTGCCACCTCTCCGGCGGCGCGGGCAATGGCCAGGATCAGACCGGTCATCATCGCCGGTGAGGCCATCGGCAACACCACACGCCAGAGCGTTTCCGCCTTGGTCGCACCCAGCGCCAGCGAAGCTTCGCGCAGGGAGCGCGGGATGCGCGCCAGGCCCTCTTCGGTGGCGACGATCACCACCGGCAGGGTCAGAATGGCCAGGGTCAGCGAAGACCACAGGATGCCCGGGGTGCCGAACACCGGGGCCGGTGCCGCCTCAGGGTAGAACAGGCGATCGAGGTTGCCGCCCAGGAAGTAGACGAAGAACCCGAGGCCGAACATTCCGTAGACGATCGACGGCACGCCGGCCAGATTGTTCACCGCAATGCGGATGACGCGGGTCGTGGTGCCCTGTTTGGCGTATTCGCGCAGATACAGGGCCGCCAGAATTCCGAACGGCGTCACGAACACCGACATCAACAGCACCATCATGACCGTGCCGAAGATCGCCGGAAAAATGCCGCCCTCAGTATTGGCCTCGCGTGGGTCTTCAGAGATGAACTCCCAAAGCTTGTGGAACCAGAAACCGACCTTGCCCGGCACCCCCATCTCGTTGGGTCGCCATCCGGCGATCAGCTTGCTCAGCGGGTAGGTGCGTTCGCTTCCATCGACCGTCCGGACCGTCACGCTGTCGCGCTGGAGTTGCTGGTAGAGCGCACCGCGTTCCTGGTTCAGCTCCTCGTATCGCGCGTCGAGCACCTGGCGTTTGCGTTCCAGTTCCAGAAAGCGCTCCGGCGAATCAATCCGATTCAGGCCATCGAGCTCCAGTCGGCGTTCGGCCAGCCGGAGCTTTTCGATGCTGAAATTGATGGTGCCGATCTTCCCGCTTTCGATGCGGTGAATATCTTCGCGCAATTCGTTCGCACGTTTCTGCGCCTTCTGGTAGGCGCCCCAGGCCTCGGGGCCCTTCACCAGATTGCCGTCCACCGAGACCGAGGTGAGAAAGCCATGCAGGTTGCCCCACTCTTCGCGCTCCCAAACCGTAGCGTCCTCGGGCAGGCTGCGGCCAACCAGCCAGTCCGACAGAACATAGCGGAAGTCGACTCCGCCAATGTCGCGGTTGCCGATCTTGAGCAACAGCCGCGTGTAGACCTCGCGCGATTCGTCGACCGGCAATCCGGCATTCTTCAAGCGGGCGCGGGTGACGTCCTCCTGCGACCTGATCTCTGCCAGGACCGGCTGCGCTGCTTCCCCCGGCTCCTGGTAGCTGGCCAGAACCAGATCGGCGGGCCAGAAGTGCGCTGCGCCACGCACCATGGTCAGGCCCAGCAGGGCAAGCGTCACGATGATGCTGACGGCGATCGCCGCCGCGGTTGTCCAGACATAAGGCTGACCGGACTTGACATAGGCGCGCACGCTGCTCGTGTCGCGCACCACGATGTCGTAGGTGCCGTCAGCACGGTTCTTTGGCTGCATGCTGGCTTGCTCCGTGGACTTCAGATAGACGCGTATTTGCGGCGCAGCCGCTGCCGGACCACTTCGGCCAGCGTGTTGAACACGAAGGTGAACAGAAACAGCACCAGGCCGGCCATGAACAACAATCGGAAGTGCGTGCTGCCGACTTCGGACTCCGGCATCTCGACCGCAATGTTGGCGGAAAGCGTACGCAGGCCCTGAAACAGGCTCGGGTCCATGACGGCGGTATTGCCGGTCGCCATCAGCACGATCATGGTTTCACCCACCGCACGACCCATGCCGATCATCACCGCCGAGAAGATGCCAGGAGAGGCGGTGGGCAGCACCACGCCCACCAGGGTCTGCCAGGGCGTGGCGCCCAGCGCCAGTGAACCCAGCGATAGCTGCTTGGGCACGCTGAAGATCGCATCTTCGGCGATCGAGTAAATGGTGGGGATGACCGCGATACCCATGGCGATCCCCACCACCAGCGCATTGCGCTGGTCATATCCGATCCCCAGTGTGCGATCCATCCAGCCCTGCATGTTGCCGCCGAAGATCAGCGCCTCCAGCGGCTTGGCCACGACAAAGCAGAACCATACGACCACTGCGATCACCGGAATGATCATCGCCGCTTCCCACCCGGACGGCACTCGCAGCCGGATTTCGCGCGGCATGCGCAGCCACAGGTAGCCGAACAACGGCACCGACAGCGGCAGCATCAACAGGGTCAGAAAGACCCCCAGCAGATTGGTTTCGACGAAGGGCGCCAGCCACAAGCCCGCGAGGAATCCCAGGATGACCGTAGGCAGGGCCTCCATCAATTCCACGGTCGGCTTGACCGCCTGTCGCATTTCGGGCGACATGAAATTGGCCGTGAAAATGGCACCCAGAATGGCCAGCGGAACAGCGAACAGCATGGCGTAGAACGCCGCCTTCAAGGTGCCGAAAGATAGCGGCGTCAGGCTGAACTTGGGTTCGAAGTCTGAGGTGGCCGCAGACGACTGCCACAGGAATTTGGGCTCATCGTAGCTCTCGTACCAGACCCGGCCCCACAGCGCGCTCAGGGACACCTCGGGATGCTCGTTGTGTACGTCGAAGCCCTGTGTGGTTCCCTTGGCCCCGACCACCATCAGATAGTTCGCGCGGGGATTGAAGGCCAGCAATGCAACCGGCTCATCCATGACCTTCCTGAACGCCAGGCGGGAACCCGAGGTGGCGTAGAACAGGCTGACATTGCCCTGATCGTCGCCGACCGCGAAGGTGCGCCTGCGCTGCTCGGGACTGATCGCAGTCACGCGATGGTCCTTGCGCAGACGGAATTCGCGGATCCGGGCCAGATAGAATTCGCCGTCCACATCGCGAGCCGGGAACCACTGGGAGATCTCGCCGTCGGCCTGCGAAACGACGATCGATATGCCGCCGGCCAGATATCGGGCCATATCGATGGGCACACCGACCTCGTAGGTCCCGACCAATTGTGGCGCGTCGTCACCATCGATCCGGTAGAGGGCAATCCTGCCCCCCTCGCGATCCAGCACGTACAACCAGTTCAGCAGAGGCTCCAGCAAAAGCTGATCGGCGGGAATCGGGGGCGTGAACCGCAGCAGCGGACCCTCCGTGGTCTGGGCATCGTCGAACAGCGACTCGGTCTGCTCGAAACGCTTGAACACGACATCACCGCTGGTCTCGACCGCCGCCAGCATCAAGGTGCTGCCATTGTCACGTGCAACCAGGGACTTGAGTGATTGACCGGACGGAGAAAATGCCAAGGGCACCTCCCCATCGGGATAGCTCACCTCGGCTTCGATCAGCCGCTTGTCGTCCGGGTAGCTGACCCGGTACGAATGTTTGAACGGGAGTACGCGACCGTCATCCAGCGCCGCGACCAGGAGATTGTCGGCCGCCGAAATCTCCGCAACTTCGGTGAGCGCGGCACCGTCCAGCGGCAGAGACACCTGCGCCCTGGCCGCTCCGGTATACAAGTCGAAGAATGCCAGCGAGCCATCGCCCGCCACCCGCAGGCCGATCTCGCCCTGTTCTTCGGCGGCCACATAGAGCGTCTGCGAACTCTGCGCCCCCGGCGGAACGAATTGCTGCCTGGCCTCCAGGGAAGCGCCGCCGAACAGGGGCGCCACCTCTGAGACCAGATAAAAGAAGATGAGGAGCAAGGCGCCGATCACGCTCAGTCCCCCGATCCACACGACCCAGCGCGCCAGATTGTCCTTGAGATAACGCCGGCGGACACCCGGCGCCTTTCCGGCCACAATGGACTCGAACTCCTTTGCGACGACGGTCCTTGTTTCGCTCATGGGAAAAGCGGCTCTTCGATACAGCAGTAGGGATTACAGCAGAGCGGAGCAGCAGCCCAAGCCAGCAAGGCTTGTACGGCTGGCAGGCTGCAGGCGGCGGTCCGGTGCATGAGCGCCGCCTGCAGCCTGCCACGTATCAGAAGGCGAATTGAAGCCTTGCCGCGAACACATCACCCGACTCTTTGACGCCGGATTCCGGTTCGTTCTCGCCGCTGATGTATTCGAACATCATGCGAACGCTGGGATTGACGAACCAGTTCAGGCCGGCGATCAGTTGCGTGACCTCCCGCTCGGTGGCGACGTTTTCATTGTCGATGAAGTCGTAGCGGACCTTGAGCTCCCACGCGCCGATCTCGCTCTTCGGCTTCGGGGACTTGAAGACGCCCTTCTTCACGTCGTACGGCCGAGTTTCACCGGTCAGCAGATAGGTGGCCTGCACGTAGTAGGTGTTGACGTCGATGTCGTCGCCCACTTCCTGCGCAAACGTCGCCATGGCGTACTCGCCCTGAACACGCAAGGGTCCGGCGCTTCCCGCAAGCTCCAGACCGAAGGTGGTCTGCTCATCGGTACTGGATGCATTGAGAGACTGGCTTTCGCCGCTGCGTCCCATGAAGCGCACGCTCGATGTCGACACCGACAGGCCATTGGTCGGATTGTCGATGCTCGCACTCAGGCCCACATGGACCACGCTGGTCGCCGACATGAGGGGGGCGAAATAGCCGCGGCCGGTGAAGCCCACGCCATCGGTCTCGCTGTCTTCGGCGCGCTTCAGGTTATAGCCGGAAAGACCCCATCCCCAGTTGCTCCCCGCCCCGTCCAGGTAGGCACCGAGCAGATACTGGCGGCTACCGTACAGCGTGGTTGCCGTCGCATTGGGACGCTCCATGAACGTGATCTCATTGGAACTGGTGAGTTCCTCCATCCCGCGGTAAGGCTTGGCCTGGCCGATGCGCAGATTGGCCCCGAGCAGCTGGGTGCCGATCCACATCTCCCGAAAGCCCGATCCGCTCACATCGTCCTGACCCGCAAAGTCATTCTCGAACTTGTAGGCCCAGCCATAGGCCTTGCCCTCAAGCGTGAGCCGGGCACGCCTGAAGAATACGTCGGTGGCCTGCGTGTCTTCGACAAATGCGCCGTTGTCAAAACGGGCCTCGTCATCGTCCACCGGCACATTGACGTCCAGGTGAATGCGGCCGCCAAACTTTGCCTGGAACCGACCATCCTCGGTCCGGATGACCACACCGCCCTTGGTTTCGGCCAGATCAGCCTGCGCCAACGGTGCAACCACGACCAGAGCCAAGGCACTCAAATACGATTTCTTCATCATCACGCTCCCTGAGGGTCAATCGAGTTATCTGTTTTCTTGCAACATCGCCGTCCAACTGCGCAACCCGGGGCCCGAGGGCCCCAGGCCGGATCAACGAAATTATTCGACGATCCCCAGTTCGGCGCGGAACTTGGCCGCGACCTTCTCGGGCAACGGCACGTAGCCGTCCTTTTCGACGACTTCCTGGCCTTGCCTGGACAGAACCATCTTGAAGAACTCGCGCTCCATCGGCGACAGGTCCTTGTTGGGCGCCTTGTTGACGTACACGTACAGAACCCGCGATAACGGATAGGCACCCGTGGTGGCATTCTCGGGCGTGGCCTCTGCAAACTCGCCACCTTCCTTCTTGGCCAGCGGCAGCGCACGAACGCCGGACGTCTTGTAACCGATGCCGGAGTAGCCGATGGCGTTCAGGCCGGTGGAAACCGACTGCACGACCGAAGCCGAGCCGGGCTGCTCATTGACATTGGTCTTGTAGTCTCCCTTGCACAGGGCCACTTCCTTGAAATACCCATAAGTGCCGGAAACCGAATTGCGGCCGTACAACTGGATCGGCTTGGCAGCCAGATCGCCGGTGACACCCAGATCGCCCCAGCGTGTGGCGTCCTTGGCGGCGCCGCACTTGCGCGTTGCCGAAAAGATTGCATCGAGCTGCGGAATGCTCAGGCCCTCGATCGGATTGTCCTTGTTGACGAACACGGCGAGCGCGTCGATCGCAACGCCAACTCCGGTCGGCTTGTAACCGAACTTCTGCTCGAAAGCCTGAATTTCCTGATCCTTCATCTTCCGCGACATCGGCCCGAAGTTGGCCGTGCCTTCGGCAAGCGCCGGCGGCGCAGTGGAAGAACCGGCGCCCTGGATCTGGATGTTGACGTTGGGATAGAACTTCTTGAACGCTTCGGCCCACAGCGTCATGAGGTTATTGAGCGTATCGGAGCCGACGCTGCTGAAGTTGCCCGAGACACCGGAAGCCGGCTTGTAATCGGGCAGAGCAGGATCGACCGCGGCGGACACCGAGCTGCTGAGTGCCGCCATGGCGACGCTGAGCGCCAAGGCGAATCGTGAGAGCTTCATTATTGGGGACCTCGGGGTTTGGGGTGGTTGGACAGTCTTGTATTCGAGCGGGGCGATCATCGACGCAATGTCGTACAACCTTATGACGCTTCCGTGACGGTTTGGTGACAGCCTCGTCCGACCTGACTTCCTGAGCATTTTGAATGGCCTGCCGTCGGTCCGCGGACGACGCGCCGGTTTGGTCATGTAGCTGAAACGCCCTGCATTGCATCATCGACCGATATCGAAGGCCGGACTTCACCCACACTGTTCAGCGCAGACCTCGCCATGTCCCACCAGCCCGCCGTGATTCCCGCCAGCCTGCCCCGCCGTTTTGGCATGAGCCCGCTTTACGCGCCGTTCCTGCTCCTGCCGGCCACCGGCGGTTACTTCCGGGACCGGACATGAGTACCGAACGGGCCAAGGGCGCGGTTCCAGAGTCGTACGCCGCCTTACTGCGTAATGAGTACCAGGACAGCCTGGACGAAGAGCTGGAGATGGAACTGGACGATGCGCGTCTGGATGCACTGTCGTCGGATCAGCCCACCGATCAGCCCGCTGATTCCGACCGCGAGGGCGAACTGGATCGCCGCTTCTATTTTCATGAACTCCTGAGGCTGCAATCGGAATTGATCAAGCTGCAAGACTGGGTGACCACCAATAAACTCAAGCTGGTGGTGTTGTTCGAGGGCCGTGACGCTGCGGGCAAGGGCAGTGTGATCAAACGCGTCACCCAACGCCTCAACCCACGCGTTTGCCGGGTGGCGGCGCTCCCCGCCCCCAACGACCGCGAACGCACCCAGTGGTACTTCCAGCGCTATGTATCCCACCTGCCGGCCGGCGGCGAGATCGTGTTGTTCGATCGCAGCTGGTACAACCGGGCCGGCGTCGAGCGGGTGATGGGGTTTTGCAACGACGACGAGTACGAGGAGTTCTTTCGCAGCGTGCCGGAGTTCGAGCGCATGCTGGTTCGCTCTGGAATCGTGCTGATCAAATACTGGTTCTCGATTACCGACGAAGAACAGAACCGTCGGTTCCTGGCCCGTGTCCACGACCCGCTCAAGCAGTGGAAGTTGAGTCCCATGGACCTGGAGTCCCGCCGCCGCTGGGAGCGCTACACCAAGGCCAAGGAAATCATGCTGGAACGCACGCACGTCGCCGAGGCGCCCTGGTGGGTCATCGAAGCCGATGACAAGAAACGTGCGCGCCTGAACTGCATCCATCACTTGCTGACGCAGATCCCCTACGCGGAGGTCGCCAGGACGCCAATCGAGCTTCCACCTCGGGTGTATCACCCCGACTACTCACGTCACCCGGTGCCGGAAAGCATGTTCGTGCCGTCGGTGTACTGATCCGCTGCTGCAGTGGACGGTCCCGCTGTTCGACCGGCTCGCTTCTTGAGCGGGTCGCTTTTGACCGAGTCTCTTTCGACCGGGTCACCTTTGGCCGGCCGTCCACGCCCGGTGCGCGTGGCCCTGCGGGACCGGGACGCCTATTCGCCTGCCGTCGCCAGCACGATCCAGAGTCGGGCGATGTCCGCCGCGCCGTTGTCGCCCTTGACCATGCGAAGTTGCTTGATGGCCTTGGCCATGTCACCGGCCAGGTAATAGGCATAGCCCAGATGCAGCCGGGACTGTTCCGGATACTTGAGCTGCCCCTTGGCCATGCCCTGCTCCATCATCGCCAGTCCCTTGTCGGCCTGGGCATAGGTCACATAGGCCAGCCCGGTCCTGACCAGCGGATCGCCGCTGGCGGCGGCGGCGGCGTCGGCATCGGTCTCGGCGATGGTCCTGCGGTCTTCGACATAGCGCGTTTCGACCAGGGCCTTGAGGCGGTTCTGACGTCCGACATCGGTGGCATCACCCACGCCAAGAATCTTCTTCTGGAACCCTTCGTCCAGGATCTCCCTGGCCTCGCCCGGCAGGCCGGCCTGCACCGCAAGCTGGACCGCTTCCATGTATTCCTCGGCGCGGTCGAGGTTGCCCGTGGCCCGCATCAGGCGATAGGTGTCCAGGTCCAGATTGCGGGAAAACCCGGGCCGGCTGGCAGTGCGCTGGATGACATCCGACCAGTATTCCGGCGACGGGTAATGCCGCACCAGCCGTTCCAGCGCGCGGGAATAGCCTTCGTTGTTGCCGGCCTTCTGGTAGCTGGCAGCGAGAATCTTGATCAGCGTCTCGTCCGGCTTGCCGCCGGCCTTCTCGGCGCTGAAAGTGGACGGCAAACGGGCCTACGCCCTGGCACGTGCCGGTCGTGATGTCCAGTTGGATGCGAGACCTGTGCGCGTAGAGGACCTGACGATCGACCGGTATGACGATCGCAGGGTCAGGTTCACGTGTCGCGTCGGGC
>JAJFJX010000258.1 GCA_021773655.1 Panacagrimonas sp. | reverse complement strand
TTCGTTGCTGCCGGTGACAGCCTGCGCGGTCACGTCGAACGTGAGTACTTCAAGGAGAATGTGTTCGGTCTCGGTGCGTTGTACGTGACCGAAAGCGAATCCTCTCCGTTCCTGAATCAGTTGATCTTCAACCTGGAAGTGTCCTACACGCCTAACCGTGTGTTCACGGACATCGGCCTGGACAAGGATTTCGTCCGCAAGGATGACTGGGCGGCCGCTCTGATCGTGGACAAATGGCACCGGTTCTTTGATCAGTTCCCCGGAACACTGCTCATCGGGCAGGTGCTGTACAAGAACGCCAGCGATATCGCCGGCCGTCTTCTGGATGGTTATGGCGGCACGCAGGACACCCTTCCCGACGGCCAGAACGGCGTGACCTACGTCGTGGTCGGTGGGCAGCAGCCTTGGCCCAATCGTATCTACGAGCTTGAGTTCGCTACCCTGATCGACACTGCCGGCGGCGCGTTCCTCCAGTTGGGCTTGCGCTGGAACCCGGGCAGGGGCTGGCACATCGAAGGGTTCTACAACGGAACTGACGGCGCGCTCTGGACCAACAACCCCAATGACAACCTGATCGGCTCGCTGGACTTCATCGACGAGTTCACTCTCCGAGTCGGCAGGGAGTTTTGAGGATACGGTGACGGCAACATGAATCGACCGGGGAGCGGCAGTGGTATTCGATGCTGCCCCCGGTCGATGGTTCGATGTGAAGAAGATCTTTGAAGCGAGCTTTCGAAGCGAGCTTTCCTCGTATAAAGGATCGCACTTGAACAGAACCAATCGCCGACCACCGATCCTGTTGCCGGTTCATCGAAGCGGCGCTGGGCGTCATCATGCAAGGGTCTCGGACCTCGGCCAAGTGGTAAATGCCTACTGCGCGTAGACGCCGGGTATGAGAAAGCAGCGCATGGAGTCGTCGCCAAGTCGCATTTCTGACGCTGGCCTCAGAACGTCTTCAGGCGAGGTCAAGGTCGAATCAATTCTCACGCAGAGCGCAGAGTGCCGGTGGATCTAACCCTCACACGGCTCTGGACTGGAAAAAACATGATGAAAACGACGTTCACCGTTGTTGGGCTGTTAGTGGCTCTGAGTGGCACGGCGGTGACAGCGCAGGTCGACGAAGGCGCCGAGGCCTCAGGCGGCGTCGAGATGATGTCCGAAGTAGTTGATGCAGAGGCGCAGGGCCTGCAAGCTCCAACGGACCCGCAGAATGTTGGATCCTGTCTCGCCTCGCCGGTACAGGCCGGGGTCATGTCCGCCGGCTCTGCAGACACGAGCGGAGGTACAGAAGCAGCAGAAGCCCCGAACCCGGACAGCACGGTTGCCTCTGGTGCCTGCCTGGTGGGGGTTGCCATGAAACCCAGGATGGGCGCTGACACAGCGGACGAGGTGGATGTCGTTGGTGAAGAACCCCTTGAAGAGCCCGGTGTAGAGACTCCCGGTGTAGAGACTGGAGTCGTCGCACAAAGTCCGGCTGAGGACACAGCGGCTGAAGAAACCGCCGTTGCACTCGCACCCGCTCAATCGGCTCCCGAGCTCGAGTCCGCTCCAGAGGAAGACTCAGCACCCTCTACAGATACGAGTTCGACAGTTGAAGATACGGCTGCTGTCGATGAGGTTGTGAAGGAAGAACCCGCGCCTGCAGTAGAACCCGCGGCTGCAAAGGCTGGTGCTGCGCAGGATCCGGAGGTGAGCAAGCCAGCTCCCAAGACTTCGCCAAAGCCGGCTCCCAAGCCAACGCCTGAACCCAAGCCGGAAAAAAAGAAAGCCAGGCCGACGCCGCCGTCCGAGCCACTCAAGGCCTGGTGGCCGCAACCAAAGCCTGACGCCCTGAATCTCCTTTTTGCGGGGGACGCAAGCTTCGGCAGAGCGATTGCGCTGTTCTTTGACCAGGAGTTTGAAGGTCCGGAGAGCGCGAACGAACATATCAAGGTGATGGGACCCGATGGGAAGTCTGTGGACGGGAGCTGGCTGGTCTCCAGCAACCCTAAGATGCTGCTGTTCAAGGCAGATCCCGGGACCTATCAGGTGGAAATACTTGAGGGCTTGACTGCCAAGGATGACAAAAAACTGGGTGCCTCGTCCAAGGGAACCGTTTATATCCCTTGATTCGGTTGTGCCCGCTCCGTGCGGACGCCCTGCTCATGGCAGGGTCCGCAGTTCGATTCTCCAGTGCTTGATCGAAAGGCGACGCGATGAAAACGGGACGACAGTTGGAGTGGTATCGGGTGATTGCATTGGCGATCACGTCGTTTGCATCGGTCGCAACGATTTCTTTCGCGCATGCCGATGACGAGGAAGCTGTTGATTCAGCGGCGGAGGAGCCTTCCAGGGATGCCCAGGCGCAGGCACGCGACACCATCACCGCCTGCAGGCTGCGGTTTGAACAGGTCGACGCGCAGGTAGACGCAGCCGGTGTTCGGGATGTCAGTTATTTCCGTGTGCCCGGTTACCCCTACATGCGCGGGGACCGTTTACTGGCTTCGTTCGAAGTCTCCGAACTGCAGGAACTGGATCCGCTCGGAGACTGGTTGCACCAGTTGCGGGACAACGAAGGATTCGCCCGCGACGTGGAGTTGCAGAACCTCGGCATACCCTTGAGGGAGCGCGTCACGCTGCTCAGTGAACTGCGACTCTGCGCGGTGTGGCTGTCGCATCTGGAGTTGGGACAGGACCCGGCACGCGAAAAGCTCGTGTCCCTGGTTCAGCCGCCCCTCGAACGACTGGATCATGGCGGGCATGATCGGCTCACCGATGCCCAAACGGGAAAAGAGATCAAACGGCGCGCCGATCTGGTGCGCAAGCGATTCGCCGTTCCGGTTGATGAACTTGACTCGCCCGGGAAACTCGTGCTTTGGAAAGTCAAGCCGATCGATCCAGATCAGAAGAAGAAGCGCCGGAATGGCTTCGAAGGTGCGGTTCGGGACGCGCTGGGTCGCGTGGGGCTGACGGAAAACCACTGGGAACAGTTGGCGTCCCGGTATGCGCCTGCTCTGCTGATCGAAACGGCGGGCAAGACGGATCGGATCGGAACACCGCGGTTCGGGGAGCAAGGTCCATTCGTGGATGTCACCACGCCGGTCGTTGATTTCCAAGCGGATTATGCACGGCTGGGATCTC
>JAJFJX010000257.1 GCA_021773655.1 Panacagrimonas sp. | reverse complement strand
GACTGGCGGCGAAGCGCGCGACCAATGACCTGTTCACACAGAAGCTGTGTGCCGAAGGCGCGCACGCCGAGCACATGCGTGACGGTGTTGGCGTCCCAGCCCTCGGTGAGCATGGAGACCGAAACCACGCACCGGACCTGCTCGCCCAGTCGCCCCTGCTTGCCGACGGTGTTCATCACCTCGCGCAGGATGTCGGAGTCGGACAAGTTGTCGGCTGCGTTGAGATCCCCGGTGCGCTCGATGATCTCGTGGCGGAACCGTTCAATCTCGTCGGCGGCCAGTTCACGGAACTTAGTGTCGAGCGCCTCGCCTGATTCAAGCTGCTCGCTGTCGATCAGCAGCGTGTTGGGCCGAGGCAGGGGGTTGCTGTGCTCGTCGAAATTGGAGAACAGCTTGAGCGCGCCGGTATGCGGCGGCGGGGTGGAGCCGTCTTGATTGGGCTCGCGGTGAAAGCCTGAAATGTAGTCGTAGACCAGCTTGGAGGTGGCGGTGTTGTTGCACACCACGATGAAGCACGGCGGCACCTTGATGCCGGACTGCTGCCACAGGTCAAAAGTCTTTTCGTAGTGACCGTACAGGGCCTGCAAGGCTGTCTGTAGCTCCACCGGAATGCTAAGCGGGTCCAGTGCCTTGGCCTTTCCGCGGCCCTTCTTGGGCATCTTCTTGCCGATGTGCTCCCAGAGGTTGCGGAACATCGGCATTTCATTGCCGGGGATGTTCTCGGCCACCGGTACGCGCGGCAGCTTCACGATGCCGCACTCGATGGCGTCCATCAGTGAGAAGTCGCTCACCGTCCAGGGAAACAGCGTGCCTTCGATGTAACCCGAGCCACGCAGAAAGAACGGGGTGGCCGACAGGTCGATGACGCGGCCGAGCCCCAGCTTGCGTTTGACGGCTTCCAGGCCGGAGATCCACAGGCGCGCGGCTTCGTTGTTGCGCTCGGCTTCCTTCTTCTCATCTCCTTTGAGGTCGTCGTCGTCGCTGTCCTGGTCCAGCGCAGCGGGCTTTTCGCGATAGCAGTGATGGGCTTCGTCATTGATGGCGAGGATGCTTTTCATGCCCATGAGCTCGGGCATGACCCGTTGCAACATCTGCCCCTCGCTCTCCAGCGTGTCGAGGGGGTCACCACCCCGGCCCTGCAACAGCAGGCGCCCGCCCTTTGACAGCTCCATCCGCTCGCGCCGCTTGAAGGCGTGGTAATTCGTGATGACGATCCTGGCCTTGCCGAGGTCATCCATCATGTCGGCCGGCACCAGCTCGCGCGTCAGGTAGTAACTCTCTGGGTCGCTGGGCAGCAGTACGCGCAAGCGGTCCTTGATGGTGAGCCCGGGGGCGACAATGAGAAATCCGCGCGTGAAGCGCCTGCTGCTGGGGCGGCGTACCGCGTTGACCGTCTGCCACGCAATGAGCATGGCCATGACGGTGGTTTTGCCGGCGCCCGTGGCGAGTTTGAGCGCGAGGCGAGATAGCTCCGGGTTTGCGTTGGCATTGGCATCACCGAGGTGCTCGATGAACCGCTCGCCGTTCTTGCCGAGCTGCGGCGCCACTTCGTGAGCCAAATGGCGGTCTCGGCGGCCTCGACCTGGCAGAAGAACGGCCGCACGCCGCTGAACGGGTGATGCCGCCAGTGCTGTAGAAGGCGCGCGGTTTCGGGCGTGACGCGCCAGTCCGCGGGGTTGGGAATCTTCCGCCAGCGATCCACCTCCTGGCGGATGGCATTGATGATGGAAGCGGTCTTTTCGTACTCCTGCGCCTGACTCGACAGCCCGTCGTCGTTATCGAGCAGCAGTGAGGCCTGATCCCCCCGGCCGCCGCGCTTCTTGGGCTTGGGGATGGGGGTGATGAACTCGGCGCGGCGGCGGGCATCGGCGACCTGCTGCGTGGGCTGTCCGTCGGTGTCCAGCGCCCAATGCCTGGCGGGGTACTGATACGGCGAGTTCAGGATCGGTCGTTCGAAGAACAGATCGCTCAAGGTGCAGCACTCCTTTTTCTTTTGGCTCCGAATGCTTCCAGGGCTGAACGCCGCGCCGTGCTCCCTTGCCGAACCTGGCTTTCGGTAACCCTTTGATTTTGGCCGTCAGCAACACGACCGTTGGAGTCTATTGCATCTCGTAGACCTTATTGGAAGCCGATTGCGACGGGCCAAGGGGCGAACGGTCAAAGCCGGGCCGACCTGCTGACGGCCAGGCAAGCGGTGGATTTCCGGCGGGCGATGTCGGGTGGCAAGGTGAGCGAATCGCGCTCGGGCTCGACTGCGACGAGCCGCACTCTCAAGCACTCGATCGGCGCTTGCCGCCGGCGGGCCTCGAAGAACGTGGCGAGCCAAAATTGTTGGCCGCGATCAGCGACAATTCCATTCCGACGGCTGTCATCGCCCGAATCGAGTGACGAGCATCAACTCGAAATGCGGGTATCAACGTAGGTATCAAAACCATGCTTTTGAATGTGCTTTGAATGTGTCATGAATAAAATCAATGGCTTGAGATTGATATGCTGCTGATGATCGACAACTACGACTCCTTCACCTACAACCTCGTCCAGTATTTCGGCGAGTTGGGGGCCGAGGTGGTGGTGCATCGCAACGACCAGATCAGCGTCGATGCGGTGGTGCAGATGGCACCGCACAAGATCGTGCTGTCGCCGGGGCCCTGCACCCCCAACGAGGCCGGCATCTGCCTTGCGCTGATCGAGCGGGTCAAGGGACACATTCCGATCCTCGGCGTGTGCCTTGGCCATCAGGCCATCGGCCAGGCCTTCGGTGGCCGGGTCCTGCGCGCGCGGGGGGTGATGCATGGCAAGACCAGTCAGGTGCATCACAAGGGCCGCGGCGTGTTCAGCGACCTGCCGACGCCCTACACGGCCACGCGCTATCACTCGCTGATCGTCGATCGCACCGGGCTGCCGGCAGACTTCGAGATCACCGCCTGGACCGAGAACGCCGACGGCGAGATGGACGAGATCATGGGTCTGCGCCACCGCGGGCTGCCGATCGAGGGCGTCCAGTTTCATCCCGAGTCGATCCTGACCGAGCACGGCCACCAATTGCTGAAGAATTTCCTGGAGGACGCCCGATGAACATCGTCGAAGGTCTCAGGCGGCTCACAGACCATGCCGCGCTGTCACGCGAGCAGATGCAGGACTGCATGCGACAGATCATGGGCGGCCAGGCCACGCCGGCACAGATCGCCGGATTCCGGGTGGCCCTGC
>JAJFJX010000256.1 GCA_021773655.1 Panacagrimonas sp. | reverse complement strand
TGAGCGGGATTACCAAGAGCTTCGGTGGGGTGCGGGCGTTGCGCGGTGCCAGCTTCGACCTGCTCCCGGGTGAGGTCCATGCCCTGCTGGGAGAGAACGGTGCCGGCAAATCGACGCTGATCAAGATACTGAGCGGCGTGGACAGCGCCGATGCCGGCGACATCGAGATATCGGGTAAGCGCGTTTCCTTCTTTCAGTCAGCAGCTGAATCCCGGAACGCCGGGATCTCCGTTGTTTATCAAGACTTGAGCCTGGTCGAGTCTCTGTCGGTGGCGGCGAACCTGTTTCTTGGCCGCGAGCCGCGACGCCGGCTGGGTTTCGTCAAGCGCCGGCAGCTGATGGCCGAGGCGACCGCGGTGCTCGAGAAATACGGGATCGCTCTCGATCCGCGGGCGACGGTCGGCGACCTGCCGTTTGCGTTCCGGCAAATGACGGAAATCGGCAAGGCGCTGACCGGCGACGCGCGGGTGCTAGTGCTGGACGAGCCGACGTCAGCGCTGAGTGCCGACGAGGCGGAAATCCTGTTCGACGCCGTGCGGGCGGTGACCGAACGCGGCGTCGGCGTGATCTACGTTACCCATCGGCTCAACGAAGTCTTTAGGTTGTCGCAGCGGGTCACGGTTTTGCGCGACGGCCTCAACGTTGGCACCTTCGCCACGGCGGATACCAACATGCGGGAACTGGTGACGGCCATCGTCGGGGCCGGTCACGAACAACTGCATGAGCATCCGGCGGCAGCGGGCAGCGCGGATGCCGGGCTCGCGCGCCGCAAGCCAGTGCTAACGATGTCGAACGTCGGCAACGACAGGTTGAACGGGGTCGACCTGACGTTGAACGGCGGTGAGATACATGGTCTTGCCGGCCTGATCGGGAGCGGCCGGACCGAGATCTTGGAGACGATATTCGGGTTGCGACGCATCGAATCCGGCAAGATTACGGTTGATGGGCAACGCCACGAGGTGCGCGACCCGGCGGACGCGATCGCGTTAGGCATCGCACTGGCTCCGGAAGATCGGCACCTACAGGGCCTGGTGCTTGACCACAGCATCGAGCGCAATCTGGCGCTGCCGAGACTGCCGCAACTGGTGCGCCACGGGTGGTTCAAACGCCGCGAATCATTCCGGTTGGCAGAAGTTGCGATGCAGAAACTGGCGATCAAGGCGCCGGGTCCGTCGACGATCTTGAGCAACCTCTCAGGCGGCAATCAGCAGAAGGTAGTGTTCGCCAAGTGGACTGCGCCGCGGCTGAAGGTGTTTTTGCTCGATGAGCCGACCGTCGGGGTCGACGTCGGCGCGCGCGAAGAAATCTACGACGTTGTGCGCGGCGCGGCGCGGAACGGCACCGGCGTGTTGGTCGTTTCCTCCGACCTGGTCGAACTGCTGATCTTATGCCGGCGGATCTCGATCGTTGTCGACGGCCGGATCGTGCAGACCGTCGATCGCGACGAGATCAACGGCGAAGAAGAACTCCACCATCTTATTCAGACGACACAGGCTGATTACGAGAGCGTGTCATGACCCAAGACGTTAGCGAAGCTGCAGGTGAAATGGAGCAACGACCTGCCTGGTTGCGCAAGGTGGCGGTGCTGCTGCTGGCGGGCGACAAGCCGTACGCGCTCTATCTTGCGTTCGCCGTCCTGCTGGTGGTGTTCAGCGTCGCGTCACCGTTTTTTCTGTCGGTCGACAACTTCCTGAACATCGGGCGGCAAACCACGCTGGTGTCGATCATCGCGGTCGGCATGACGTTCGTCATCGTGTCCGGCAACATCGATCTTTCGATCGGGTCGACCTTGGCGCTGGCCGGTATGACAGCGGCGCTGGCGATGGAGCAGATCGCGGATTTTTGGATCATCGGGGCGGTCGCCGCGCTGGGCACGGGCGCTATCGTCGGGTTCATCAATGGGTTCGTGACGACGCGCTTGATGATCCCGTCGTTCCTGGTCACCCTGGGGACGCTGAGCGCGGTGCGCGGGGTGGCGTTGCTGATCACCAACACCAAGCCGGTGCTGATCGCCAACGAAACCTACTACGCCGTGTTTGGCGAAGGCCAAGTCGCGGGCATACCGGCGCCGATCATCTGGACCGTGCTGGTGGTGATTTTCGGCGTGTTATTGCTGCACTACAACGTCTATGGGCGCCGGGTCTACGCGACGGGTGGGAACGCGACGGCGGCGCGATACTCGGGCATCAATACCAAGATGACAACGACCATCGCTTTTTTGATCACCGGCATGCTGGCCGGCCTGGCGGCGCTGGTCCTGAGCGCTCGGTCGCATGCTGCACGACCAGACGTCGTGCAGGGGCTCGAGCTCGACGTGATCGCCGCCGTGATCCTTGGCGGCAGTAGTCTGTTCGGCGGGCGGGGTCTGATTCTGGGCACGCTGCTGGGCAGCCTGATCATCGGCACGCTGAACAACGGCTTGGTGTTGATCGGGGTCGGTTCGGCGCTGCAGCTCGTTATTAAGGGCGTGATTATCGTTGCGGCCGTCGCCTTCACCAAGAAATGACGACCTGAGCCAGGCCGATCGAGGTTCGGTCACTTGCTGTCGTAGGCGAGATCGACGAGGCGGACGACGGCGCTTTCGATGTAGGTCTTGGGTTCGTCGCCGATCACGCGTCGGCGTTCCTCCGAGGTCATATAGCGATTTTCTTGAGCCTCGACGGGTTCGCCGTCGGCGAAGTCGCGGACCCAAATGAACTCAGAATCCACGGCATTCACCCAACCAATGCGCGCCGGGATGCCGAATTTGCGATGCATCGGCACGACCTTCTGATTGAAGAAGCGCAACCATTTGTCCATCTGCCCGGGCTTGATTTTGTAGATGCGCAGCTGCGAAGGCATTGATCACCCAACCGTTGATTCCAGAACAAGCTTAACACTGCAGATCGTTTATGCAGCGTCAATGCGGTATTTGCACGCAGATGGCGGATGGCCCGCGCGGAGGCTTGACTGGCGGGCATTGACAAAATGCAACAAAAGAGTCGCCGAATAGACGCATAGCGATCGCCGCCGTCACGCCCGCCAACGCGACCACTGGGCCGACCGAGAGATCAAACTCGCCGGAGACGATGACAAAGATCATGCCGACGGCGATGATCGAGACGAGCGCCGTCTGGCGCCCGATATTCTCGAAGTTCGAAAGCGTGAGAAAGAACGGCGACGAGACCGAGAATCAAGATGATGAACTCGATGTAGATCATCCCCTCGCCGGAGAGGATTCGCTGCCGTGCGATATCGAGAACGTTGTCGGATTCTCCCGCGACCCAAGACGCTTTTGCTCATGACTGCGCCTCTTGGACGATTTGGTGGAGGTGCTCCTCATTGCGGATCTCTGCAACGTCGAGGACCTCCACCACGCGGCCGTCGGCGACGATCGCCACTCGGTCGGTGAGCATGAGCAGCTCGCCGAGATCGGACGACACGATGAGAACCGCAGAGCCGCTGCTGACCACGCGGCGGACGACGTCGTAAATCTGTTCGCGCGCGCCAACGTCGACTCCGACCGTCGGTTCGTCGAGCAAAAGCAGTTTGGGCGTCGGATCGCTCCAACGGCCGAACACGACCTTCTGTTGATTACCACCGGAGAGCTCGGCTGCCTGCGTGCCACTCGATGGTGTCTTGATCGAGAGCGCATCAATGACAGAACGTGCACGGGTCTTTGATTCGCGCCGGCGAAACAGGCCGAAGAAATCGAGCTGGTCGAGATGTGGCAAGGCGAGATTGCGTTCGATCGAGTGATCAAGCACGAGACCCTGAACGTGCCGGTCCTCCGGCACCAGACCGATTCCGAGCTCGATCGCTTGGATCGGTCCGCGCGCAAGGCGCTTCTTCTCGCCACTCACACGCAGCTCCCCCGACGCAACCTTGCGGAGGCCGAAAATCGTCTCAAGGATCTCAGTGCGCCCGCTGCCGGTCATCCCGGCCAGGCCCACAACTTCGCCGGGCCTCACCGCTAGGTCGACGTTGTGCAGGCGATCATTGCTCACGTCGACGAGTTCGACGACGGGCGGCACGTCCCGGCCTGAGGCGGCACGTTCGTAGCGCACGTGCTCGCTCACAACTCCCTCGTGCGACGGACCCACGATCGCGCTGACCAGCTTCTCCATCGTGGCGTCGCGCGTTTCGAAGGTCCCGACATTGGCGCCATCTCGCAGCACAGTGACCCGGTCGGAGAGCTTGAACACCTCCTCGAGCCGGTGCGTAACATAGATAACGCCCACCCCCCGACTGCAGGCCTGCCGAACCGCGTCGAACAGGATTTCTTCCTCACCGCGTGAAAGCGATGACGTCGGTTCGTCTAGGATTAGGATACGAACCTCGCCAAAAAGCGCCTTTGCAATCTCGGTGAGCTGCCGATACGCGAATGGTAGATGCTCGACACGCGCATTCGGGTTGAGCGGTAATCCTTGCTCCTCAAGGAAACGGCGGGCATCGGCGACCAATTTCCGCCGGTTGACCAGGCCGAAACGGCTCGGCTCGCGGGCGAGGAAAAGATTGTCAGCGACCCGCATAGACGGGACGAGGCTCAGCTCCTGATAGACGACCGCGACGCCGGCATCGCGTGCCGCCGCGGCCGATTTGAACGCAGTCTCCTCACCTTCGACCCGGATGATCCCGTCGTCTTTGTCGAGAACACCCGCGAAGATTTTGATCAGGGTGGACTTGCCGGCGCCGTTTTGCCCGAGCAGTGCATGCACTTCGCCCGGGAGCAGATCAAAATGGACTCCACGAAGCGCTTCCACGCTCCCGAAACGCTTGACGACGCCATCGAGCTCGATGAGTGGCGGGGCGGAAGAGCGCTCCGCGGTAACCACCCCGCCCTGGGTGTTACTCATCTCTAGTGATCCCCCCGGCCGGCTGTCATCGCTTGCGCTTTTTGCTCAGGGCGATCGCACTCCAAATAATCAGGCCTTTGACCGCAAGCTGGAGTGAAGGGTCTACGCCGACAAGATTCAGCCCATTGTTGAGAACGCCGATGATCAGGCTTCCGACGAGAGCGCCGACGATGGTCCCCGTCCCGCCGCCAAGAGCAGCGCCACCAAGAATCACAGCCGCGATTACGTCGAGCTCGATCCCGACGCCGGCATCTGGGCGCGCAGCGTGCGAGCGCGCCGTCAGCACCATCGCAGCAAGGCCCGCCAACATACCGGTCAACGTGAGAGTGATGACCTTCACAAAATCGGTGTTGATGCCCGAATATCGTGCGGCGGTCGTGTTGCCGCCGGTGGCGTATATCTTGCGCCCGAACGTGGTGAAGTGGAGTAGGACGACGCCGCCGATGGCAGCGACAATCGTCCAGACGATGGGAACGGGGATCCCGGCGAGGTGCCCTTCGCCGAAGATCATGATGTAGTCGTCGCTGAGAATGTTGACCGGTCGCGTGCCTGTAACGAGCAACGCGATACCTCGAGCGATACTCAGCGAGCCGAGGGTGATGAGAAACGATGGCATTTTGAGCTTGACCGTGATCACGCCATTGACCATGCCCACGAAGGCGCCGGTCGCGAGTGCAACCAAGCCGCCAACCATCCAGCTGTGGCCGAACTCTTTCATCGCCAACGCAGCAAACACGCCTGCGAGCGCCATCACGGAGCCGACCGAGAGGTCGAATTCCCCACTGATGATCACGAGGGCCATTCCAACCGCTATGATCGAGACCAGCGTCGTTTGGCGCCCGATATTTGCGAAGTTCTCGGCGCTTAGGAAAACCGGCGACGCAAAAGCGAACACCACCATGAGCACAACGAGCCCGAGATAGATCAAGCCACCGGAGTCGATCAGCGCCTGCCAGGCGGTCTGGAGCGATCGAGTGCCAGTCCGTCCGGGATCCGCGCCGGTCACGGCACGGTCGGGACCCAGCGTTGCGTCTCACCGGACTCTAAAATGCCGTCGGCTATCGCCGAAACGCGCCAGCCGTCCTCGAAATCAGGCGATGCCTTCGTTCCGTTGGCGATCGCTGCGAAAAAGTCGTGGCACTCGATGATCTTCGTCTCGGCATAGCCGATACCGAGTGCAGGGATCGGCCAGAGCGCATCACCATTGGAATGAGCCGGACCGGTGTAGACAGTCCGGAAGCCGCGGGCGTCAGCCGGGTCATCCGCAAACATGACCTGCAGCTCGTCCATCCGCTCGTAGTTGAAGGCAATCGAGCCTTCGCTGCCGTGGACCTCAAAGGTCAGGAAATTGTTGCGGCCATAGGCATTGCGGGTCGCTTCGATCGAACCGACCGCGCCGTTGGCGAACCGCAGCAGAGCAATCATCTCATCGTCGACGTCTACTTTGCCCGTCGGTCCGCCTCCGCTTTTGTCGGAGGCCCCGAGCTTATCCAGCGCATCGGCTTGGAGTGGGCGTTCCGGGATATATGTGTGAACCATCGAATTGACGGCTACGATCTCGCCGACGAGATAGCGCGCGAAATCCACGACATGCGTTCCGATATCCCCGACCGCGCCGGAGCCCGCGACTTCCTTTTGGAACCGCCAAGACAAAGGGCCGCTGGGGTCGGCTGACCAGTCTTGGAGGTACGTGCCGCGGAAGTTCCGAACTTGTCCGATACGGCCGTCTTCGATGTACTTCTTGGCCTGCGCCACCGCGGGCGTACGGCGATAATTGAACGCCACCATGTTGACGGTGCCGGCTTTTGTCGCCGCCTCGTACATCGTTTTGGCTTCGGCGCCTGATCGGGCGAGCGGCTTCTCGCAAATAACATGCTTTCCGGCCTCAAGTGCGGCGATCGCGATCTCAGCGTGGCTGTCGTTCGGCGTCACGATGTCGACCACGTGGATGTCCTTCCGCGTCACAGCATCTCGCCAATCAGTGCTCGCCTCGTCGAAGCCGAAGCGGGCCGCACCGTCGGCCGCGCGCTCATCCGAGACGTCGACCAGTACCTTCCTATGGGCGAAGGCCGGTGCCGGCCAATAGCACATGGGCATGGTCGCGTAGGCCATTGCATGGGCCCTACCCATGAAGCCACCGCCGATCATTGCGATATTGAGTGTCTTGGTCATCGTGTCCAACCGCTCTCTAAGTTCCCTATCAAAAGGTTCCCTATCACCAAAATCCGGTTAGCCGGCTCGGCTCGCCAAGTGTTCAGGCCGTCGCGTCTTCGGCATTGCGGAGATAGGCCATGCTTCTGGCCGCGCCTTCCTTCGGGTCCGGCCAACTATCGAGCTCAACAAGAACCCAGCCGTCGTACGAGATGTCGCGAAGCGCATCGACAACCGTGTCCATTTCCAATGTGCCCTCATCGATCGGCGTGAAGGCAAACGGCTCTTTTTGAAAGCCCTTGAGATGGACATAGGAAATTCGATCTTTGTGTTCCCGAATCAGATCCGGAACGTTGACACCAGCCGCCGCCAGATGCGCTGTGTCCGGGCAAAACCCGATCGAGGTCTCCTTGAAAACGGCGCGCACTTCGTTGGCGTTCTCAACGATTGTCGTTAGGTGGGGATGGAAGTGTGCCGTCAACCCGTGTTTGCGAGCGATATCGCCAACCTTGTTGAGGGCCGCCCCGAGGCGCTTGATATCGTCCGGCTTCGTTCCACCGGCCCGCTTGGCGCCACCGCCAACGACCAGATAATCCGCGCCGACCGCCGCCGCGGCAGCGGCACCGCGCTCGAGCCGCGCCAGCTCTTCTTCGAGGATCTCGTCGAAAATGAAGTTGCCGCCGCCGTAGGTCGCCAGAAGGCGGACACCGCTGGCGTCGAGCAGCCTGCGCAGGTCATCGAGGTTGTCTTCATAGTCGAGGAGGTTGCCGTCGAAGAGTTCGGTCCCCGTGTATCCGAGTGCACCGATCTCTCCGATTGCTTGCTCCATGTCTCCGAACGTGCGGTAGGTGAGCTGCGTGATCGAGGTCACGCCAACCGCGTTGCCGCCGAGTCGCCCCCAACAATTCGCGTGATAGGCTTTCATCCAAGTCATGACGGTCCTTCTCTTGACGCAGGTTTTCGGCTTGGTTGTCGGCGTTGCCGCTCCCCTTCTCGGATCGATTGAACCTGCAGGCGTGATCGCGGCTTTTCGGAGCTAGGCGCGCGGGCTGGTTTCGCGCAACCCCGGGATTGGCCGGACCACGAACTCAGCCGCCGAAGAACTTTAGATATTCAGCAGCGAGAGCTTCCGGGCATTCCTCGGCCAACTGATGCCCCTTCGGCAGGATCACCGCGCGCACGTCCTCGGCGACTTCCCGCATCTGGCGTTCATTGTCGTCGGCGATGAAATATTCGCTGCCGACTGCGAGCACCGGCATCTTCAGCTTCGTCTTCGCTGATTCTTTGTTCTGTCGGCCTGATTCGAGCGTCGCCCGATAAATCTCGAAGCAACAGCGCAGCCCCCCCGGTGAGGAATAGCACCGGATGTATTCATCGAGGTTTTCGTCGCTGATAGCCGTCGGGTCGTGGCATTCGTGCTTGATGAAGTATGTGAAGTACTCGCGCTCACGTCCGGTGATCAGAAGCTCCGGGAAATCGGGCACATTGTAGAAGTTGATGTGCCAGAGCCAGACGTAGGTGCTGACATTCTCGTGCGTGAGGAACGAATAATCCTCGAGGCCAAAGCCCGGCAGGATCATTTCCTGGTAGCAGAGCTTCTTGACCCTCTCTGGGTAGTTCGCCGCCAGCTGATACGCCGTCGAGGCTCCCCAATCTTCTCCGGCCACATTGAACCTGTCGTACCCGAGGTGTGTGGCCAGCTGGGCGATGTCCTCACCCATGTTCTTCATGTCGTAACCGGAGATCGGGTGTTGCGAGTCACCCAGTCCGCGAAGGTCCGGCGCGATCACCGTAAAGTGCTTCGTGAGCATCGGGATGACGTAACGCCAGTGGTAGTGGGTCTTTGGCACGCCATGGAGTAGGAAAAGCGGGTCTCCGGCTCCACCAATCACATAGTGGAGCCGGACCCCGTTCACCTGGGCGCGGCCGTGTTCGACGGGCTTACCGTCATGGTCGACGATTGGTGTCGGCATCGTTCGTTCCCTCCAGGGCCTCGCGCGTTTTGACCTACTTGGTGCAGATCGGGTTGCGACCACATGCATCCTGCAGGTCGTCTGGCACCGGCAGATGGAACACCGTATCCCAGCCTTCGAGAACGTTGTTCTGGATCACCGGCACGGCGGCGTATGCAAGGAACGGCGGAAGCTCCTGACCGAGGAGGCTCTTGATTGCCGCGTTGGCTTCGGTGAGGCCCTGGTCGTAGGGCACCTGCGAGGCGAGCCCCTTGATCATGCCACCTTTGGCAAGTTCGATCGCGACGTCGAGTTCGAGATTGATGGTGACGCCAGGAATGTCTTTGCCCTGGCCGCGTGCGGCGGCGGCAGCATCGAGACCGGGTCCCGACCACTCGGTAAAGATGCCAGCGATATTCGGGTTGGCCGTAAGGAAGCTCTCAGCGACCTTGCCGGCATCGCTGGGGTTGAGAAATGGCGCTTCCTTCAAGACAACGTCCGGGCGGATCTCGGCCATCTTGTCCTTGAAGCCCTTCGTCCGTTCATTGGTCACGTAGAAGGAAATACCGAACGTGATGCTGCCGACCTCGGCACCCTCAGGCAGGTATTTGTCCATGATGAGCGCAGACACGGCACCAAGGCCCTGACTGTCAGAGGAAACGACGGTCGCATAGTCTTCGCCGTGCTTCAGTCCCGCGGGAACGTTATCCATCATGACTAGCTTGATGCCCGCTTGCTGGACCTTCTTGTAGAAAGCCGCCGTCGCGACATCATCGACCGGGATGCTGATGATGGCGTCAGGCTTCAGCAGGATCATGTCGTCGATCTGGCCGATTTGCTTCTCGACTTTGAAGTCGGGATTGGTCACGCCGATGACTTCGCCGCCGCAGCGCGCCAGGCCATCCGTGATGCCGCGGACCTGCTCAGTGGACCATTCGATGTTCATGGTCTGCATCACAATGCCGATCTTGAAGCCCTTCTGTTTGGCCTGTGCGCACTCGTCATCGGTCAGCCAGGCGATAGCGGGATCAGATGCGGTGTCTCCGGCTTGACTCGGGCCAACGATCCCATCGGGTGCCAAAGCGGCCGCATCGACGCCGGCCGTCGGATCATCAGCGAGGGCGGCAGAGGTGCCCGCAACAGCAATGAGTGCGGGAAGAGCGAGCGCAGCGAAACTGAGCGGAAAGCACCGAATCATCTCACATCTCCTAAATCAGTAATTTATTGCCCGGTTGGGCGGCCAAAAATCCATAGGTTTCGGGTCAGACTAGCCGCACCCCGGCGTGTCGTTGCAGATCTCGACCAGCCGCTCCGGCGGCGCCTCATGGAACACCGTTTCGAACGACTCCAAGACGTTCGACTGGATCACCGGCAGTGACTGCACCCCGATCCACGCCGGCGGTGTTTGGCCGATAAGCGCTTTCATCATCGCCAAGGCTTCGGCGATACCCTGATCGAACGGTCGTTGTGAACCGGTGCCCCGCAGTGGTCCGCCACGCGCGATCTCGATCGCCGATTCCCGGCTCAGGTCGATGGTCGTGACCGGGATATCGATATCCTGGGCGCGCATCGCCGATAGCGTATCCATCGCCGGCGCATCCCACACGGCGAACACGCCCTGGACGTCGGGATTCGCCGTCAGAAAATCACCGGCAACCTGCGATACCCGTGACGGATCGGTGAAGTCGGCCTGCTTGACCGTAATGTCCGGCCGGTTCGCGGCCAGCCAGTCACGCACGCCCTTCGTGCGCTCGTTGGTGACAAAGAAATCGATGCCGAAGTTGATGACGCCAACCGTACCGCCGTCCGGAATCTCGGACGCCAGCACCTCGGCCGCGATCCAGCCGTTACCCTGGCTGTCAGCGGAGATCATCGATGAATAGTGCTCCGGGTGGGTCAGGTCACGCGGCACGTTATCCATGAACACCAACTTGATGCCCGCCTCCGAGACCTTGCGATAAGCCGGCGCCGTCGCAGTGCCATCGACCGGAATGGTAATGATTCCGTCCGGCCGCTGCTGGATCATGTTCTCGATGTCGGCGATCTGTTTGTCGCCCCGGAAATCGGCGGACGTTATCCCGATAACTTCCACGCCATACTCTTCCAGCGTCTGCTGCACGCCTGCGATTTGCAGCTGTGACCAGTCCAGGTTCAAGGTGTGCATAACCAGCCCAACCTTGAAGTTACCGGCCCTCACGGCAGCCGCATCCTCATCCGTCAACCGAACCTCGTCGACCGAAGCGGCTTGGGCCCCGCCGGGGCCTTGCCCAATGATCGAGGCTGGCCCCAGTTTCGCGGGGTCGAGATTTTGCCCGAACGCAGCGGGCACCATCGCGACGGCCACCACCGCCGCGGCGACCTGTAAGGCCGTAGTCCTGAGAATCGATTTCATTTTTCTCCCGTTCCTCCCTGATCTCTGCAACATGCGCACTGAGTGCGCATATTTTAGTTGATGGTAGCGTGGGTCCTAAATCTCGTCAACCGGTAGTGTCAGAGCAAAATTCTGAATACTTGACGAGTGCATCAGATCGGTGGGGTTGAAGCAGTCATTGAAGGCGCCGGCCATATCGGCAAATGTCTGATACGTGAGCTCGGTGATTGAGGTGACGCCGACGGCGTTGCCGCCCAGCGGCCCCCAACAATTCGCCTGGTAGGCGAGCTTCGAGTTGTTCATTTTTCCTCCCCGCCAGCGCGGTGTTTCCCCGCATCAAACCGGCCTATTTCAACGATAATGCCCGTTAAACGAAATTGTCAATGTTTTAACTGCCAAACTATCCTAACTTCTGCAGTTAAAGCACAAAAGGTTGCTTGATGCGCGCGAAAATGTCGTATAACCATGATGCACCACCTGGTTTCTCGCGAATTGCATGATCGAGCGTGAATCGTGTTGAGGGTGCAGGTGCAAGGAGATGTGGTCGAAATCGGCGCAAAACCGAGCAAATGGCAGGTCAATCGATGACGGGACAGGAGAGTAGGCGTTTGCGTGGCCGGCCTCGTAACAACGAAGCCGTCGCCCGCAGCCTCGCCACCATCCTCAATCTCGTCCGGACCGGCCAGGTCAAGACGAGGCAGGAGATAGAGCGCACCGCGGAGATGGGGCGTGCCGTGGTGGTCGACCGCCTGGCGATCCTGACCGGACTGGGCCTTGC
>JAJFJX010000255.1 GCA_021773655.1 Panacagrimonas sp. | reverse complement strand
GGCGACGGCCTCGCCGAATTCGTCTTCACCGCCATGGCCCAGGACCGGCTCGTCGTGGAAGTCCATGCGGTACAGAGCCTCGGCGCGGATGGCACCATGGTTGAGCCAGGCGAACGGCCCGAACAGGTAACCAAGCCCGGCGCTGCCGAAGACGGTCTCGTAATTGCGTTCACCGCTGCTGGGGTGTTCTTCTCCTTCGCCGTAATGCGCCCCGACAATGCCGTATATGTTCTGCGCGCCGCCGCTGGGGAAGGGGAACACCAGGGCATTGAGGCCGGCGCCCCACAGTTCCGCGTGCTTACTGACGCCGTCGGTGTGCATCTCATGGTAGAAGCCATTGAGCTCGATGCTGAGAGTCCGGGACAACTGCTTGCCGATCGACAGCGCGCCGCCCCAGCCCTCGTCGGTATTGCGCTTCTTGTCTTCCCAGAGATGGGAGCCCATGGGCGCAATGTAGAGCCGGTTGGCGATGGCCTGATTGGCGTACGAGTAATCAAGATCCTGCGCGGACACGGCGGCGGGTATTGCGACGCCTGAGGCCAGCACAGCACCTACCAATACAGCTCGTTTCATGGTGTAACTCCCCGAAGATTTGACGCTCGACATGGTTTATGGATTCTCATTGCGCTCATTTGCTTCTTGATGACGCCCATGAGCGCACGGACGTTTGCGGCCGATTTTTTAGCACGCGGCCGGTAGCCTGACAACCTGATCGCCCACCGCCGCAGGCATCGCGACGGCTATACTTTGCGCCTTTTTCGCGGGCAGACCATGGAATCCCAACAGATCAAGAGCGAGATCACAGCCCTGCGAGCGCGTTTCGACGCGCTCCGGGGCTATCTTTGACTACGACACCAAGCGTGACCGCCTGATCGAGGTCAGGGCGGAGCTGGAAGACAGCGAGGTCTGGAAGGACCCCTCGCGGGCCCAGGAACTGGGCCGTGAGCGTGCACGGCTGGAGGCCGTGGTCGAAGGCATCGACCGCGCCGATAGCGTGCTGCGCGATGCTGGAGAGCTGCTCGAGCTGGCCGAGATGGAAGACGACGGCAGCACTCTGCAGGGGCTGGCGCAGGACCTTGTCGGCCTCGCCGATCTGGCCGCCGACATGGAATTCCGGCGCATGTTCAGCGGCGAAATGGATGCCAGCAACGCCTATCTGGACATCCAGTCGGGGGCGGGCGGGACCGAGGGTCAGGACTGGGCGCAGATGCTGCTGCGAATGTATACCCGCTGGGCAGAGGGCAAAGGTTTCACGGTCGAGCTGATGGAGCGGTCCGAAGGCGAGGTCGCAGGCATCAAGAGCGCCACGCTCTATGTGCAGGGCGACTATGCATACGGCTGGCTGCGCACCGAAACCGGGGTCCACCGCCTGGTGCGCAAGTCGCCGTTCGATTCGGGCAATCGGCGGCACACCTCGTTCGCCGGCGTGTTCGTGGCCCCCGAGGTCGACGACAGCTTCGAAATCGAGATCAATCCGGCCGATCTCGAAATCGGCACCTACCGTTCCAGCGGCGCCGGCGGGCAGCACGTCAACAAGACCGAGTCCGCCATCCGCATCAAGCACGTGCCGAGCGGCATCGTCGTGGCCTGCCAGAAGGAGCGCAGTCAGCACGCCAACCGCGACCGCGCCATGAAGATGCTCAAGGCCAGGCTGTTCGACCAGGAGATGCAGAAGCGCAGTTCCGAGAAGCAGAAAGTGGAGGACTCCAAGTCCGATATCGAGTGGGGCAACCAGATCCGCTCCTACGTGCTCGATCAGTCGCGGATCAAGGATCTGAGGACCGGGGTCGAGATTGCCGATACGCAGAAAGTGCTCGACGGCCATCTGGACCCCTACATCGAGGCCAGCCTCAAGCACGGTCTGTGATTCCGGCGCCGTATCCGAAGGCGACCGGCGCCATCATCCGCGTCCGGGCCCGCCGCTGCACCTTGTCATCGTCCTCTGCCATACGATCCCAGACATCCGACCTCCGGAGCCAGCCTTGAGCGACCAACCCAGCCGGGACCTCCCCGACGAAAATCACATCATCGCCACGCGCCGCGAAAAGCTCGCCGCGATGCGGGCCGGGGGGCAGGCCTATCCGAACACCTTCAGGCGTGACGTCCTGGCCGAGCACCTGCACGGCACGTACGCCGAACGGGACGCTGCCTCGCTGGAAGCCGAGGTCACCGAGTACCGGGTCGCTGGCCGCATGATGGCCAAGCGGGGCCAGGGCAAGGTCTCGTTCGTGGAGATCCAGGACGGCTCCGGCCGCATCCAGCTTTTCGTGCAGATGAACTCGGTTGGCGCCGACACCTATGCCGCGTTCAAATCCTGGGACGTGGGCGACATCGTCGGCGCGGTCGGTTCGGTCATGCGCACCAAGGCTGGCGAGCTATCGCTGCGTGTGAGCCGCATCGAGCTGCTGGTCAAGGGCCTGCGACCGCTGCCGGAAAAGTGGGTCGGCCTGACCGACACCGAAATCCGCTATCGGCAGCGTTATGTCGATCTGATCGTCAACCCGGAGGTCCGAAGAACGTTCCTCCGGCGGGGTCAGACGCTGTCCTTCATCCGCCGCTTCCTCGACGCGCTCGGGTTTCACGAGGTGGAAACTCCGATGCTGCAGCCGATCGCCGGCGGTGCCACCGCGCGACCCTTCGTGACTCATCACAATGCGCTGGATCGTGACCTCTATCTGCGCATCGCCCCGGAGCTCTATCTCAAGCGCCTGGTCGTCGGGGGCATCGAGCGCGTCTACGAGATCAATCGCAATTTCCGCAATGAGGGGTTGTCGACGCGCCACAATCCAGAGTTCACCATGCTGGAGTTCTATCAGGCCTACGCTGATCATCACGACGCGATGGATCTGGTGGAGACCCTGATACGAGACACTGCGCTGGCGGTCTGCGGCACTGCCAGCTTGGTCTACCAGGGACGCCAGTACGACCTGCTGCAGCCGTTCCGGCGCTGGTCGATGTGCGCGGCGGTGCAGCAGTTCAACCCCGATTTCGATCCGGCGCAGATCGGCGACCGGAGCTATCTGGCAGAGTTCGCCGGACGGGTCGGGGTAGACGTCAAGCACGGCTACGGGCCCGGCAAGCTGCTCACCGAGATTTTCGAAAAGACCGTCGAAGGCAGGCTGATGGACCCGACCTTCATCACCGACTATCCCACCGAGGTCTCGCCGCTGGCGCGCCGCAACGACCAGCATCCGGAGGTCACCGACCGTTTCGAGTTCTTTGTCGCCGGGCGCGAGGTCGGCAACGGATTCTCGGAACTCAACGATCCGGAGGACCAGGCTGCCCGTTTCCGGGCGCAGGTCGCGGCCAAAGACGCCGGCGACGACGAGGCAATGGTCTACGACGCCGACTACATCCGCGCGCTGGAGTACGGATTGCCGCCGACGGCGGGCGTCGGCATCGGCATCGACCGCCTGGTCATGTTTCTGACCGATTCGCCGAGCATTCGCGATGTCCTGCTGTTTCCGTCGATGAAACCGGAAAGCTGATCCGGTCCGAAGCTTCGGCGCGCAGTTCGAAGGCCTGACCGTCGCCCGCCTTTGCAGGCATGGTGAATCAGGCGCCATCCGGCACGCACGAAGGCTGCCGGAAGCAGTCCGCAGGGGTCTTGCGGTCTGATCCGATGTGCCGGGACAGTCAGGTCAACGGCGCGCGGGGCTTTCATGACCGTCGGGGTTTGCGCAGACTGTGGCCTGTTTCCCGATCAGGACTCGCCTCATGCCCGTGTACACGCTGCCTGTCCTGTTGACCGCCACTGCCCTGCTGCTGGCCTTGGGCGGTTCCGGGCACGCCCAGGCCCGGTCGGTCATCGACGAGGATCGCGACGGCGTGCCGGACCAGCAGGACGCCTGCATGGATTCACCGGCCGGCGCCGCGGTCAGTGCCTACGGATGCCCGCTGCCGGTCGATCTGGACCGCGACGGAGTGGTCGATCTGGTCGATACCTGCCCGCGGTCACCGTCCGGCGCATGGGTCGACGGCCAGGGTTGCGCGCTGGACGCCGACATCGATGGCATTGCCGATGGACTGGACCATTGCCCGGGAACGCGGATCGGATCGCGCGCCGATCTTCGCGGCTGCGCCAGCGGCGACGTCGTGCGCAAGCTGCCCGGCCCGCAGCCCAACCGGCCGGTCTACGCCGTGGCGCAACGTCCCCCGTCGGACCAGAGGGTCAACAGCAGCCTGCGTGTGAAGGCCGTCGAAGTGCCGTCCATGACCCGTGTCCAGCCGCGGCCGCGGCCGCTTCCGGCGCCAGAGCCGGCAATTCCCGCGCCGATCCCCCGTTCTGGCGGCGCGGGCGAGATTGCGGCCTCCGCCTCGCCTGTAAGGGACGGTGGCGCACGGCCTGCGACGGCAATTCCCGAAGTGCGGCCTCCAGTGCGCGCCCAGACCCCCGCAGCCGCACCGGAACCGGCTCCCGGTCCCGCGCAGGCCGCTGGCCCGAACGAACCCGAGTCCGCACCCGATCCCAGCGCCGCTGAGCCGGGCGACACCACCCGCGTGATCGAATTTGCCGCCGGGCGCAGCCAGCCCGGCTGGGGCCAGAAGCGTCAGCTACGGCGCTGGGCCGAGGCCTGGCGTGAGCAGATCGAGGCCGACCCGCTGCTGCAACTGGCGCTGTCGGCGCACGCCGACATCACTCACGACGGCCTCGACGCGCCGCGCATCGCGCGTCTGCGCGGCGAGGCGGTGCGGGACCTGCTGATCGACGTGCGCATCCCGGCACACCGCATTCAATTGCGTGTGGCCGGATTCAACGAGCCCCGTTTCGGGGGACCGGACATCGCCCGCAACAGCCGCGCCGAGCTGAGCCTGATCGAGGGACCGGTGCGCGCCATGGTCGGACAGCGGCCGTCGGCGGCCCCAATTCCGGCCCCGGCGCCGATGGCCACCGAGATCATCGCGGTGCCGTTCGACGCCTACAGTGCTCAGCTCGGTGGCAGTGCCCGGGCGCAGCTCGACCGTGATCTCGAAGCTTTCCTCGATCCCCTGCGCAGCCATCCGGCGTCGCGCATCGTCGTTCAGGGCCACACCGCGGCAGCGGAAATCGGCGGTCCGGTCACCGGCCTGGCGCTGGGCCGCGCCGCTGCCGTGCGAACCTACCTGGTGTCCCTGGGCATTCCGGCACACCGGGTCCAGGTCGTCTCCGGAACGCGCGGCCCGGGGGGGCGCAAGGCCGAGCTGAGCCTGGCAGAAGGCTGAAGGCAACGGCGACGGGTCCCGTTCAGGGGGCCGATCGCGGCCGTGTCGCGGGCGCGCGGATCTTCAGGATTCGACGACGCTGGCCAGTAGACCCTCATGATCCAGGCTGGGTGCCAGCGCGGCCACGCGTTGCTCACGTTGCGCACGCTGGTGCGGTCCAGCCTGCCGGTCGGCGTCGTCCGACGGCCAGCCCTGCAGGTGTCGGCGTACCAGCGCGGCCAGCATGTCGAGATGCAGGGGTGCCGCGTTGAGCGACGGCACGTAGCGGAATTCGCCGCCACCGGCGGCAAGGAAATCTTCGCGATAGCGGATCGCCACCTCCTCCAGTGTCTCCAGGCAGTCAGCCGAGAAGCCGGGGCAGATCACGTCCAGGCTGCGACGCCCGCGACGGGCCAGTTCGGGGATCACCACGTCGGTGTAGGGCTGCAGCCAGGGCTGCCGGCCCAGGCGCGACTGGAAACTCACCGACCACTGCGCCGGGTCGAGCGCAAGATGTTGTGCGAGCAGACGCGCGGTCTTGTGGCACTGGCAGAAATAGGGATCGCCGGCCTCCAGGTAGCGTCGCGGAATCGAATGAAACGAAATCAGCAGGTGATCGGCGCGTCCGTGCTCCGCCCAATGCCGTTGCAGGCTGTCGGCCAGGGCCTCGATATAGGACGAATCGTCGTGATAGCTGTTGACGGTGCGAATCTCCGGTGGCCAGCGCCGGGCCGCAAGCTCTGCGTAGAGCGCATCGAACGCTGCGGCCGTCGTGGTTGCCGAGTATTGCGGATACAGCGGCACCACCAGCAACCGTCGGACCCCGGCCCGCGCCAGGGCGTCCATCGCCATGCCGAACGACGGCCGACCGTAGGTCATGCACAGCTCGACCACCGCCTCTTCGCCCAGGCGCTGCCGAAGTCCGGCCTGCTGTTCACGCGAGATGGCCAGCAACGGCGAGCCGTGCGCGCTCCAGACCTTGGAGTAGGCCTCCACCAGGCGCCGCGGCCGGAACGGCAGGATGAATCCGTAGAGCACCGGCAGCCACAGGGCGCGAGGCAGTTCCACCACCCGGCGATCAGACAGGAACTGGCGCAGGTAGGCGCGGATGGCGGTGGCAGTGGGGGCGTCCGGCGTGCCCAGGTTGACCAGCAGCACGCCGGTTCTCGCGGACGCCGCGTGGGCCTCGGCCGCCAGGGGGGGAAGTGCGTTCATCTGTCTCTATTGTGAGTGCGCGGCGACACCTGCCCCGCACCGGCCGCGTGCCGGGCGCGGGGCTCGATGATCAGGGCGCATCGGTGTCGGCGCGTGCGATCTCGCCACGTCGAAGCCGGCGAAAATAATGATGCCAGGCGCCCATGCTGCGCGATCCGAGGATCAGCATCACCGGCAGGTTGATCGCCAGCATGAACCCCAGTGCAACGGTCGAAAGGGTGTCGAGTTGTGCCGAGGTGCGAATGATGCCCAGGCAGGTCACCGCCGCCAGCGCGCACCACAACAGGCGATAGGCCAGCACCGCGCGATTGCCGCCGCCGAAGTAGCGCACCCCCTGTTCGCCGTAATAGCCGTAGGTGATCAGGGTGGACAGGCCGAACAGCCATACTGCGGCGGTCACCATCCACTTGCCCAGTCCGGGCTGCGCACTGTCGAAGGATTTTGCCGCCAGCGTCGCGCCGCGGTAGTCCAGGAACACCCCGGGCTCGACCAGCACCGGAGTCGAGACGCTTTCCAGCGCCTGCCAGCGGATACCGATGCCGGTCTCCATCACCGCCACCGTGCCGTACAGACGCTGGCGCCGGCTGTCGATCTCGACCATGGCGAAGACCTGCTCCCCGGGCGTGAAGCTGTCGAAG
>JAJFJX010000254.1 GCA_021773655.1 Panacagrimonas sp. | reverse complement strand
AGGCCAGCAGCGCGGAAATTCCGGTGTTGAGCAGAACGGCCATGTTTATCCCGCCTCCCCGCCGACGGCGGGCGCCTCTGTCGGGGTTATCGACACGCGATCGATCAGCTTGAGCAGCTTGTGCGCGTAGGCCGGGTCGGTGGCGTAGCCGGCCTGCTGCAGGCCGCGCACGTAGGCCCCGGCATCCTCGCGGCCCATGCGCAGTGCATCGGTGTAGCGCGGGTTGGACTGCAGGAAGTCGGCGTAATCGGAGAATGCAGCGGCCGGCGAGTCGTAGGCCCGGAACTCCGCCGCAACCGTGCGCATGCGCCCGCCCAGATGCTCGTGCGTGGTCCGCACCAGGCGCGCTCCGTCCCACTGTCCATGAGCCTTGATGCCGAAGTAGTTGAAGCTGGAACCGCCATCGGCATGGCGGGGCACGAACTGGCCCCAGCCGGTCTCCAGTGCGGCCTGCGCCATGATCGCCTCGGCCGGCACGCCCAGGCGGGCGGCGGCGGCCTCGGCGTGCGGGCGGATCTGCGCGATGAAGGCATCCGGCGAGTCCGCTGCGCCTTGTGCATCTTGTGCACCATTTGCGCCCTGCGGGCCGGTGACGGCCCGCGCCGACATCGCCGGCATCATTGCCTGCGCCGGCTGGCGTACCGGCTCTGCGGAAGCCGGCCGGGCGTGACGCGCCGCACCCGGAGCCTCCAGCGCCGGCGCGGCGCCGCGCACGGCCAGGTGGTTTGCGGTGCGCGGAGGCAGCGGATTCCATCCGGCCGCCGCGCCCACGGAGACACCGGCTTCACCCTCGGGCGTGGCCAGGGGCGTGGCCGGGGCCTGCGGCTGCATCTGCCGGACCAGGACCTCGGCCAGACCGATGCCGCCGCCGGCAGTGGACAGGTGCAATGCCATCTGCTGGTCGAAAAGGTCGCGATAGACATCGCTCTGTGGGCCGCCGAGCAGATCCTCGCCGAGGCTGGCGCCGCGCGCGGACTTCAGCACCTGCTGCACGAACAGCGCCTCGAACTGCTGCGCGGCGGCACGCAGGCTGTCGGGATCCTGATCGCGTGCCTGCATCCTGAGCGTGGCCAGCGCGCCCAGGTCGGTCACCGCTGCGCTTGATGCTGCCAGGCTCATGGTCGGCCCGATTCAGCCGCGGGCGAGATGATGACCTGCTCGGCGCGCAGCGCGCCGGCCTGCTTGAGCGCTTCGAGGATCGCCACCAGGTCACCGGGCGAGGCACCGATCCGATTGACTGCGCGCACCAGGTCGTCGAGCGATACACCGCCGTCGAGCACGAACATCTGGCCGCCACTCTGGGTGACCTCGATGTCGGTGCGCGGCACCACCGCGGTCTGCCCGCGCGAGAAGGGTTCGGGCTGGACCACCTCGGGCTTTTCCGAGATGGTCACGCTCAGGGTGCCGTGCGACACCGCCGCAGGCAGCACGCGCACGCCACTGCCCACCACCACGGTGCCGGTGCGGGCGTTGACGATCACCCGCGCCGTGGCCTGGCCGGGCTCCACATCGAGGTTTTCCAGGCGCGCCATGAACAGCACGCGGGCTGCCGGATCGACCGGGCCCATGACCGAGACCGTGACCGCGTCAAGCGGCCGTGCAAGCTGTTCGCCGAGCATCCGGTTGATGCCGGTGGCCAGGCGTGCGGCGGTGGTGAAGTCCGGCACGTTCAGGTCCAGGCGAATGTCGGGCCCGCTGTCGAATCCGGAATGCACGACGCGCTCGACGGTGGCCCCGCGCGGGATGCGTCCGGCGCTGGGCACGTTGACCGACACTCGCGAGCCATCCTTGCCGGATACGCCGAGTCCGCCGACCACCACGTTGCCCTGGGCGATGGCATAGACCTGGCCGTCGGCGCCCTTGAGCGGCGCCATCAGCAGCGATCCGCCGCGCAGCGAACCGGCATTGCCCAGCGAGGACACCGTGACGTCAATGGCCTGTCCGGGCTTGGCGAAGGCCGGTAGCTCGGCGTGAATGGCCACGGCGGCGACATTCTTGAGCTGCGGATTGACGCCGGTGGGCACCGTCACGCCGAGCTGGTTGAGCAGGTTCTTCAGGCTCTGGACGGTGAACGCGGTCTGCGAAGTCTGGTCGCCGCTGCCGTCCAGTCCCACCACCAGCCCGTAGCCGACCAGCGGGTTGGAGCGCACCCCCGCCACGGTAGCCAGGTCCTTGACCCGTTCGGCGTGTGCTGGAAACGTGACGCACAACAGCGCCAGCTCGAACACGATCACCAGCGCAATAAAACGCAGACGGGTCGCACGACGCGAGCTGGACACGTCGGCAGGAAATCGCGGCCCATCTGCGTTGCATTGCGCTGTGTTCGTCGGATTCATGACCTCACACCTCTAGAACGGAAACCAGGGGGAATTGAAAAAGCGGCTCAGCCAGCCCTGTGCATTGGCCTGCGCCAGCGCGCCATGGCCGACGTACTCGATGCGCGCGTCGGCCACCCGGTCCGAGGTCACGGTGTTGTCCGGGGAGATGTCCACGGCACGCACGATGCCGCTCAGGTGCACCACCTCGCTGCCCTGGTTGAGTGACAGGCGCTTTTCCCCCACCACCGCGAGATTGCCGTTGGGCAGGCGATCGACCACGGTGACGGTCAGGCTGCCGCTGAGCTGGTTGGACTGGCTGGTGTCGCCGCCACCGCTGAACTCGCGAGAGCCGCTGAAGTTGAAATCGCCGATCGACTTGCCGTCGCGGGTCAGGGGCCGCCCGGCAATCAGCGGATTGGTGATGCTCAGGCCCGATTCCTTGCTGGTCGAAGTGCTGGCCTGTTTCTGGGCCTGCGTGCGTTCCACCAGCAGCACGGTCAGCAGATCACCCGGTGCGCGCGCCTTGGGATCCTCGAACAGGCCGTGGCCGGTGTGACTGTTGTAGATGGCGCCCGAGCTGGCCTGCGGTGGCGGCGCGGCGAATGATCGCGCCGGCAGCGGGTCGGCGTCCGGTATCGGCGGAGCACTGCTGCAGGCGCCCAGCGCCAGGCTCAGGGCGAGGACGCCGGCACGTCCGGCACCGCCCGCGAGAAGTGCACCCATGCGTTGCGGGTTCCAGCCATCAGCAGCGCAATCAGCAACAGGCAGCCCAGCAGGCTGATGAATCCTTCCAGTCTCATGCCGACGGTCCGAATTGTGCCTGGTGGCGATCACGGGTCCGCTCACAGGTTGTTGGAAACGTAGGCCAGCATCTGGTCGGTGGTCGAGATCGCCTTTGAGTTCATCTCGTAGGCGCGCTGCGTCTCGATCATCGACACCAGTTCCTCGACCACATTGACGTTGGACGCCTCCAGCGACCCCTGCACCACCCGTCCGAGCCCGTTGAGCCCCGGCGTACCGTCCTGCGGCGGACCGCTGGCGGCAGTCTCCAGATAGAGGTTCTCGCCCTGCGCCTGCAGCCCCGCGGGATTGATGAAGTCGGCCAGCGCCAGCGAACCGACCTCCTGCGGCGCGGCTTCGCCGGCCAGCTGCACGCTGACGATGCCGTCGACCCCGATGGTGACGCTCTGCGCCGCCTCCGGAATGTTGATGCCTGGCTGCACCGGGTAGCCGCTGGAGGTGACCAGCTGGCCCTGCGCGTCAACCTGGAAACTGCCGTCGCGGGTATACGCACTGGAGCCGTCGGGCAGGCTGACCTGAAAGAAGCCGCGGCCGTTGACCCCCACATCCAGCGGATTGCCGGTCTGCTGCAGGTTGCCCTGCGCAAACTGGCGATCAGTGGCCACCACGCGCACGCCGGTGCCCAGATTGAGACCGGTCGGCGCCTGTGTCTGCTGGCTGGTCTGGCCACCGGCCTGGCGCACCGTTTGCGACAACAGGTCCTCGAAGGCCACCCGGCCGCGCTTGAAGCCGGTGGTGCCGACGTTGGCCAGGTTGTTGGAGATCACCGTCATGCGCGTGGCCTGCGCATCCAGGCCGGTCTTGGCTGCCCAAAGTGCCGAATTCATGTCGTGGGTCCTGCGCCAATTCCTTGGCGTCCGTTCGGGTTCGGTCAGGTCCATCCAAGTTCCGGACCATCCCCCGGAATTCGCATGGCTTCGTGTAAGGTCGCGTCGGACCACTCCCCTGAAACTCCCTGCCTCGATCCCGCCGTGACCGACACCCGCCCCCTGCCCCTCTGCGTGGATCTGGACGGAACCCTGACACCGATCGACACCCTCCACGAGAGCCTGTTCACCCTCGCCCGGGTCCGACCGCAGGCCTTGCTCGGTGCGCCTCTGGCCCTGTTGCGCGGCAAGGCCGCGTTCAAGGCGCAGGTCGCGCGCGAGGCGACGCCGGATGTCGAGACCCTGCCGCTCAACCAAGAGCTGCTGGTCTGGCTGCGCGAACAGAAAGCGGCAGGCCGACGGCTGGTGCTGGCCACGGCCTCCGATCGCAGCGTCGCCGATCGCGTCGCGGCGCGGCTGGAACTGTTCGACGAAGTCATTGCCAGCGACGGGCAGGACAACCTCGCCGGTGCCGGCAAGCGCGAAGCCCTGGTCGCGCGCTTCGGCGAGCGCGGGTTCGACTACGTCGGCAATTCCGCGCCGGATCTGGTGGTCTGGTCGGCGGCCGCCGGAGCGGTGGTGGTGGGCAGCGCAGCACTGGCGCGCCAGGCCGGGCAGCGCTGCGAACTGCTGCGCCATTTCCAGACATCGCCTGCCGGCCTGAAGACCTGGATCCGCGCTGCCCGGCTGCATCAGTGGGTCAAGAACCTGCTGGTGCTGGCACCCGCAGTGCTGGCACACGAGCTCGGCAACGCGCAGGTGCTGCAGGCCTCGCTGCTGGCCTTCCTGTCGTTCGGCCTGTGCGCATCGAGCGTCTACCTGTTCAACGACCTGTTCGACCTGTCGTCCGACCGTCGTCACGCGCGCAAGCGCCTGCGCCCTTTCGCTGCCGGCGCCATCCCGGCGGCGCACGGCGTGGGCGTCGGCCTGCTGCTGCTGGCGGCATCGGTGGCCCTGGGGGCCCTGGTGAACCTCTACTTCCTTCTGGCGCTGGCGGCCTACTACCTGTTCACCTGGCTGTACTCGGTGCGGCTCAAGCGCTACGCACTGGTCGACGTGATGATGCTGGCCGGGCTCTACACCATGCGCGTGATCGCCGGCAGTGCCGCGACCCTGATCCTGCCCTCGTTCTGGCTGCTGGGCATGTGCGTGTTCCTGTTCCTGAGCCTGGGGACGGTCAAGCGCTACGCCGAACTCGACGGCGCCCTGGCCGATGGCAAGTTCGGCGCCCACGGCCGCGGCTACTGGCCGGAGGACCTGGACCTGCTGCGCAGCCTGGGGACCTCTGCCGGCTACAGCGCGGTGGTGGTGCTGGCGCTCTACGTCAACAGCGACGCCTCCTCCGATCTCTACCGCCACCCGGAAGTGCTGTGGCTGCTGTGCCCGATGCTGCTGTTCTGGGTCAGCCGGGTGTGGATGCTGACCGGGCGCCGCCACATGCACGATGACCCCATCGTGTTCGCGATTCGTGATCGCATCAGCCTGGCCATTGCCGCGATGATGGGGGCCGTGGTGCTGGTCGCGGTATCGATCTGAGGTGCGCAACCACTGGTTGCGTCGCGCCGGGAAAACGCATGCCGGAAATCCGCAGACCTCCACAGCCTCCAGGCCCCGCGGCGTACTGGCGCACGCAACTGCTCTTGAGATCACCGTCATCGATCGGTTATTCATGCGACCCGGATCGGCGCCCGATCATCACCGTCACCGTCACCCGGCCTTCAACCGGAGGGTCGTGCCGGGACCCGGCGACCCACACCAAGGACATCCATCATCCGAATGAAGCGACAACCCTCCAGAGACGACCCTCGCGAGGAAGGCCCCACCCCTGCGGGCAGGCGCAGCGCACGCCGCGTCGGTGGGCAGGGGGTGGATCTGCGCACGCTGGCGCCAACCCTGCACGCTGCGGGACGCTGCACCGACGAGGCTGCCATTCGTGAAGCCTGCCAGGCGTTTGCCGAAGCCACCGGCCACAACGGTTGGCTGCTGGCCTGCACGCTGAACCATCTCGGTGCCGATGATCGCGTGCCGCTGGTGACGTTTTCGGGTTATCACCCGGAGTGGCTGGCGCAATACAACGCCCGGGGTTTCATCGACCACGACCCGGTGGTCAGGGCCGGCATCACCCTGACCCGACCGTTCGACTGGACCGAGATCCAGGACACTTCGGCCGAATCACGCGCCTTGTTCGAAAGGGCCGCGGCCTTCGGCATCCGGGGCGGTTTCAGCGTGCCCCTGCGCGGTCCGCGCTCGGCCAAGGGCCTGCTCAATCTGTCGCGCGCCACCGCGCCGGTGCCGGGCATCACCGTGCAGATGACCACGCACGCCGCGGCGCTGCTGTTCGGCACCCGGCTGATGGAGTCCGTGGTGCGGGTGGCCGATCAGGTGGTAAGCGAATTCGGGACGGTCGGCCGGGACATGAGCCTCGACGAGCTGAGAATTCTGGATCGTCTGGCCGCCGGTCAGGACCGGCAGAGCATCGCCCTGGACACCGGCGCAACCCTCAAATCGCTGGACAGGCAGTTGACCCGGATCCTGCGGCGCCTGCGCAGCAGCACGGTGGAGGAGGCCCTGGCTCGCGCCAGCGTGCTGAACCTGCTCGGGGCTTCGGCCTGAGGCCGGGGCGCCGCTGATCCGGCGGCGCCGGGGAGCAGGCTGGCTTCAGGACCCCTTGCTGCGGAGTGTCCTGCGCGGCGGGCGGACCCAGGGCTGCTGCATCAGCAGCGTGCGGATCTCGGTCATCGGCCTGGCCTTGCTGTAGAGCCAGCCCTGCATCCGCGTGACGCCCTGCCGGCGCAACCACCGCGCCTGCGATTCGGTCTCCACGCCTTCGGCGATGGTGATGATCTGCAGGGCCTTGGCCAGCCCGACGATGGTTTCGGCAATGAGCGAATCGCGCGCGTCCTTGCCCAGTCCGGCGACGAAGGAACGGTCGAGCTTGAGGCCGGCCACCGGCAGGCTGCGCAGCATGCCGAGGTTGTTGTAGCCCAGCCCGAAATCATCCACCAGGGTGCCGACGCCGATGGCCAGAAGCCCGCGCACGAAGGCGTCGACCGATTGACTCTCGGCCAGCACGGTTTCGGTGATCTCGACCTGGAACAGCGCCGGCGGTATCCGGTGCCGACGCAGGGCCTGTTCGATGGCCGGAATCAGCCCGCGGTCACCGAGCTGGCCGGCGGACACGTTCATGCTCATGGTCAGGCCGGGAAAGCCCTGGCGACGCAGGGTCGCCAGATCGCCACAGACGCGGGCCAGGATGTTGCGCCCGACGTTGACGATCATCTCGCTGGATTCGAGCTGACGGATCACCTCGTCGGTGCTGTGAGTGACGCGCCCGGATGGCCAGCGCAGCAGCGCCTCCAGGTGGGTCACCACGCCGGTGTCGCAATCCACGCTGGGCTGGTAATGGATTGCGAATTCGTCCTGGGCTGCCGCCAGCATCAGCCTGAGATTGCCGGTGCGCAGGAAGTTGAGCGGTGAGGCCGCTGCCGGCTGGGCCCGTCGACGGGTCTGGGCCCATGGATGCTCGCGCGTCTCCAGCACCCGTCCCTCGATCAGGTCGATGACTTCGGTGGGCGCGGCAAGGATCTCGCGAACCAGCTGCAGGTGTCGTTCTTCCATGATGCAAAGGTGTGCCATGGGCAAGCGGACTATCTTGACGCACGAGAATGTCACATTCCAGATGCGTATCGTGCGGCATGCTTACAGCACATGATTCACGGGTGAGTTTCTGCATCCGACACGGTGTGACGATGCCTCGCGGCGGGCCACCGGCCAGGAAGCGCAATGCGGCGCGGCGCGATACAGGCGCCAACTCATGCGCCAATACATGCGCCGACAGACGCCGCCAATCCGCTCCGGGACGGGTGCGGCACCGCTCATGGGTTTAAAGTCCGGGCATACCGACCGGTGCGTCATGGCTCGACCCGGAGGCGGGGTGGTTCCAGCGCGTTATTTCCAGGGGGTGGTTCCAATGGCGACAAGCGACATGGCACTGACGGCGCTGCTGCGGGACGCCGGCTCGGTACCGGAAATCTACGAGGCATTGAAGTCCTTCGCAGTCGGGCGGGATTTTGATTTCTTCCTGTTCGGCCTGCGTGTTCCGCTGTCGCTCGCCCAGCCGGTCCATTTTCTGATTTCCGGTTACCCCAAGGAGTGGCGGAAGCGGTACGACGAACTCGGATTCGTACGCCTGGATCCGATCGTGCGTCATGCGCTGGCCAGCACCTCGCCGGTGTTCTGGGACGACATCGACCGTTCCAGCGCCATCGTCAGCGCCTTCTTTCGCGAGGCCGGGGAATACGGCCTGTCCCACGGCGTCTCGGCGCCGGTCTGCGGCCATCGTGGCGAGGTGGGCGTGCTGTCGCTGTCGCGCCCGGATCCGATCGCCGAGGACGAGCAGACGCGCTTCGAACTGGCGCAGCAGATGAGCTGGTTTTCTGCCGTCATCTACCAGGCCGTGTCGCGGGTGGCGTTCTCCGAACGGACACCCGATGTCCCGGTACGCCTGTCTGAGCGCGAAAAGCAGATCCTGATGTGGACGGCGACCGGTGCCACTTCTGCGCGGATTGCCGGGGAGCTCGGCATCGCAGAGCGCACCGTGCTGTTCCATATCGAGAAGGCCGGCAAGAAGATGGGGGTTACCGGGCGCCACAAGATCGTGTCGCATGCAGTGGGCTCAGGCGCGCTCCAACTCAACCAGGTCGCGCTGCAGTCGCCACGAATGGCGCCCACGACCCGGGAATTCTCCTTCTGAAACGAACGTGTTCCGGCGCGCCCGCGCCCGATCACTGTAGGAAGTGACAGCTGGCATGCGGGTGACTCCGTGGTTTCCTGAACGAAATCCCGGAGACAGACCCATGCACCAGTTCCACGTCGGATCCTTCCACGGCCCCAGCGCCCTGCCCCAGTGGGTGGCCGAAGGCCTGTACCGTCTCAGATACCAGGTCTTTCATGAACGTCTTGCCTGGGACGTCAAGGTGTCGGAGGGACTGGAGGTCGACGAGTTCGACGACCCCGACGCCGTCTACGTCGTGGCGGTGGACGAACAGGCCCGACAGGTCCACGCGGGCTGGCGACTGCGACCCACCACCCGGCCGTACATGCTCAAGCAGACCTTTCCGATGCTGCTGCAAGGCCGCGAGGCCCCGGTGCGACCGGGCGTGTGGGAGATCTCGCGCTTCGCGGTCCTCAAGACCCCGTATGCAGAGTGCGCAAATGCCAGCTACGGGCGGCTGTCACGGGAGCTGATTGCACAGACCATCCAGCACGCGGTTCTCAACGGCATCTCCAGCTATGTCTGGGTGACCTCGCTGGGCGTCGAGCGCATGACCCGCCGGCTCGGCTACCGCCTCGAACGCTGGGGACGCCCGATGATGCTGGGCAAGGTCAACTGCGTGGTCAATCAGCTGGAAATGAACGCGCACACCGTCTCGCTGGCCGCATCCGAACTGGGGAGGATCGCCACCCTGCAGGAGGTTGCATGAACGTACTGGTTCTGGATGCGCGCGGACAACGGCAGGATCGTGCCCCGGTGGACGCAAAGCTGCGGACGGGAGATCGCGTGGTGCGCTCGGCACATCCGCGCAGCGGGCTCTACGAGGAACTGGTCGCCATGGACTACGGCGACCCGGCCAGCGCTGCACTGGTCCGCGAGGCGCTGCGCTATCGCGCGGAGCACCCGGGATGCAGGGTCAGTGTGGTCCGGGTTCTCGACAGGCACTGGACCGACACCGAGTGCCGCGCCCGGGTCGCCGGCAGCCTGCGTGCGGACGGCGACGGCGGCAGGACGGTCCGCTGTGCCGACCTGCCGGAGATCCTCAGTCCGGAGCCGAGGATGAACCTTCGCATCGAGCAGGACGCGGTGCTGTTCGAATACGCGGCCTGAGCGGAGGCGGAGCTGGCGGCTGTCTGCGGACGGAGATACGGAAATACGGAACAAGTCCGGAACAAGTCCGGAAGACGTCCGGAAGAAGAAAACGGGAAGCTAACGACCCGTATTCCGCAGAACCTTGCCGAACCGCCATTCGACGGTTCGATGCCTGGCAGGGCGTGTCGCCGAGGAGTCGACGAGGTGCCGCCAGGCTTGTGGCCGGACCGTGTTGATCGGACGTTGTGACGAGCCCAGTGATCAGGGTCGGTGATCGGGCCGGGTGATCAAGCCCGGTGATCGGACTCTATACTGAGTCCCGCAGCTCTCCGCCCGCTCGATTCGCGTTCAGAGACCCGTCCGTTTCCTGCAATCCATGGCCGATCCCACCTTCACGGACCGTGACCCGCCGTCCGCCGCGCCTGCCACGCACCGGATCGTCTACGTGGTCCACGGCGACGTGGCGTATCACGACCAGGCCGTGTTCTCGGTCTGCACGCTGCTTGCCTTGATCGAAGACCGGCAGTGCCGCGATCTGCTGATCCACGTCTATACCGACCAGCCCCAGCGCATGCCGATGCACGCGCAGATCCGCTGCTGGCCGTTGCAGCACGCCGATCTCCGAGCATGGCGCGGGCCACTGGATTACGTGCATCGCATCAAGCTGGCGGTGCTGCAGCGCGCAGAGACCGACCTCGGCCTGCCCTTCATCTATGTGGACTGCGACACGCGCTGGCGGGACCTGCCGCTGGAAGCGTTCCGGACGCTGGAGGCCAGCCCCGCGCAGCCCCCCGTCTGTTTCATGCATGCCCGCGAGGAACTCGCGCAAGCGGGGCCAGGGTCCTCCGCCCACTTTCCGCTACTGGTCCGGCACCGTTCGCAACTGGCCGACCGCGGCCTGCGCGAGATGCCGCCGTGGGAGATCTGGAACGCGGGGACCATCGGCCTGCCGCAGGCGGCGGCCGGTTTCTTCGCCGCGGCACTGGAACTCAACGATGTGCTGCTGCCACCGGCCCGCGTGCGCACCACGATCGAACAGCTCGCGGTGTCACTGGTGGCGACCTCGCGCTACTCGATGCAGGCGTTTGATCAATACCTGGACCACGACTGGCGTTTCGGCCAGGAATGGCCCTATCTGCTGGCAAAGTTCTTCGCCGGGCTGCCGCAGCCGCTAGACACTGCATCCCTGATCGAGTGCTGCCGGCGGCTGCCGGTGTCCGAAGGGGTTCTGCTGGAGGTGCGACGGCAGCCGGAATTTCGTCGTCACCTGCGCCGCTACCGGCGACGGCGGTCGCTGCAGAAGCGCAGGGCGGCCATGCGCCAGCTATGGGACCGCCTGCGTGCGATGGTCGTCAGTCGCGCGCCGCCCGGGTAGCCCGGTAGTGACACAGCAGGCGCCAGCGGTGGCCTGCGCGCCGCCACCAGGGCATTGCTGCCCGTCCCACCAGGTCCCAGTAACGCCGAAGGTCCGACCTGAGCGGGGCCGACTGGGTCAGGAATTCGTCGCGGGCCAGGCGTGCATAGTCATCGATCCGGGCGCCATCGAGCCCGGCCAGTGCGCGGTAGTGACTGGTCACCGCCTCGCCCTGGAGCCAGTGGCGCAGGCGCATGGCCGGGTCGCGGTTGCCCAGCCAGAAGTTTCGATCATGGGCCCGGTAACGCACCAGCGGCTCGCCGATGCTGAACTTGCGGGCGCCCAGCAGGTCGGCGCCGTAACACAGCACGTCGTCGGCCCAGCGCTGCCAGCGACGGAAATGGTCGTCGTCCAGTTGCAGGACGTTGCGGGCCAGTGGCACGCGCATCGACACCGCCGACGTCGGGCTGGAGCGCCAGCGCCGGCGGAACGCGGTACCGATGACCGACAGGCCCTGGTCGGCGGTCACCAGGCGCGGGGCGAACCGACCCTTGCGCGCGCCGAAATAGTTCATGTCGGTGTAGACATAGTCGATGTCGGCGCGCTGTGCGTAGACCGCGGTGATGCGCTCTAGATAATCCGCCTCCCAGACGTCATCGGCATCCAGGAAGGCGACCACATCCCGGTCGGCGCACGCGCACAGGCCAGTGGCGAAGGCGCGCAACTGTCCCTGGCTGGATTGCTGCAGCACCCGCACCTGCGGGCAGTGCCCGAAGTGGTCCCGCACCCAGTCCGCCGAGCCGTCGTCAGAGCCGTCGTCGACCACCAGGACCTGGCGCGGCGCCCGGCTCTGGGCCAGAGCGGAATCGATCGCCTGGCCGACGAAATTCCGGTAGTTGAAGCAGGTCACCACCACGCTGACCGGCGGCGCGATGGTCATTCCGGTTTGCCCAGGCCCGGCAAGCGTGCTCATGTTCAGATTCAGATCTCCGCGCTGCGATCCTTGGTCTGAAAGTCGCCCACCAGCCTGTAACGCCCATGACGCCAGCGCGGAAAACCGAAACGCCGGTAAATCGCGGACTCGATCAGGCGCCGTCGCTCCCTGCCGGTCAGCATCGTGCGCCAGCGCGGGTCGGCCAGGTCCAGATGCATGTCGTGGCGCTCGATGCGCTCGGCCATCACCGCCGGATGCTCGCCACCGTAGGCGCGCACGTACTGGCGCGGAATCCACTGGTAGTAGGAATCGGTGTCGAACACCGCGTCGTCGGCGCGAAACTTGTGCGGTGACTTGCGCAGCTTGAACTGCATCGCCTCGGG
>JAJFJX010000253.1 GCA_021773655.1 Panacagrimonas sp. | reverse complement strand
TGACGATCATGATGCCGATGGTGGCCTGCACCGCCAGCAGGCCCAGTACCAGACCCCCGAGCCCGCGGTACAGTGGCGCCCGTGCGCGCAACAGCAGCAGCAGGCCAAGCAGGCCGATCACGGCGGCGACGACCAGTGCGCCGACTCGATGCATCCAGTGAATGGTCATGCGGGCGTCGTTGTCGAGAATGCCGAATTCGTAGTTGATGCCCAGGCCATGCCACAGCGTGAAGGCCGTCTCGAAATCGGTATCCGGCACCCATTGGCCGTGACAGGTCGGAAAGTCGGGACAGGCCAGCGCTGCGTAGTTGGTACTGGTCCAACCACCAAGGAAGATCTGCAGCGCCACCACCACCAGGCCGGCAGCCGCCCATCGGCGCAAGCCCGCCGGCGCAAGGGCCACCGGACGCCGCTCCGGTGCCGCAGTCCCGGCAGGCTGGCGGCGAAACACGCGCAGGCCCAGCAGCACCAGCAGCGACAGCGTGCTCATGCCGCCGAGCAGGTGCCCGGTGACCACCAGCGGCTTGAGCTGCCAGGTCACCGTCCACATGCCGAGGATGCCCTGAAAGATCACCAGCCCGACCAGCAGCCACGGCAGCCGACGCGGCAGTCGCGCCTGTTTGAACCGCAGCGACATCAGCGCCAGCGCCACGATCAGCAGCCCCAGGGTCGAAGCCAGATAACGGTGGATCATCTCCTTCCAGGCCTTGGGCGCCTCCACCGGCCGCTCGGGATAGCGCGCCTGGGCATGGGCGATTTCCGCCTCGGTGCCGGGCACGTCCAGATGGCCGTAGCAGCCCGGCCAGTCCGGGCAGCCGAGGCCAGCGTCGGCCAGGCGCACGTAGGCGCCGAACACCACGACGCAGAAGCACAGCAGGATGGAGATCAGGGTAAGGAATCGGAATGCAGGCACGGCGGTCGCGGGACTCGATCTTGAACAGGAAAGCCGGAGGCCCGGACGCTCAGCCGATCACCGACAGGCGCAGCAGGCGCTTGATGTCCTTCTGCAGGCCCTTGAAGTCGGTCTGGGTTTCGGTGAGTTCGGGGTAGAACATCATCCAGTTGCCGAGCGGGTCGGACAGGTGGATTGCTGCGCCTGCCGGCTGCAAAAAGGTATCGAGCACTGCGACTTCGGTGGTTTCGGCCACCACCCGCAGGTCCGGATGCTCGCTGGCCAGCTCCGCGGCCACGGTCTCGACGGCAGCCGGGTCGGACAGCACCAGCACGCGCTGGATACGGCTGCGCTTTTCATTCATCGCCAGACGCACCTGTCGCACCATGACCAGCGCCCGCAGGCAAGCCTGGTCGCACCGGCTCCCGGCGCGCACGATGTAGGTCCAGCGACCGCGGAACAGGGTCTCGTCTCCCGGTGATTCGCCGGCCTCGGGGCCGGCCTCCACCAGCTGCATCTCCGGCAGCGGTCGTGCGGGATCGACCAGCTCGCCGTAGTTGACCTTGTCCTCGGGCTGGAACTGCGGAAACAGGTAATACAACCCGTAGGAGATCAGCAGCGGAAAGAAGAACAGCGTCGCCAGCAACAGGAGTTGTACCCGTCCGCGCGGCGCCTGGGAAGATGCGGCAGAAGTGTTCACGGGCTCGGTTTCAGGTTGAGTTTGAAGAACAGGAACAGCAAGGTGGCCGCAAAAGCAAACCACTGGGCCGCGTAGGCGTAGTGCCGCGACGGCGGCACCGGATTGGGATGGTCCCATTCACGCACGTAGCCCTGCGGCTGGTCCGGGTCCAGCAGCAGCAGTCCGGACAACACCGGGGCATCCAGCACGCAGCGCACCGTCTCCAGGGTCGGAAAGCTCAGCACCCGCGGAAACGGCGCCGCTGCGCAACCCGGGTCGGCCAGCCTAAGGCCGGGCTCCGGCAGCGGGCGCCAGAATCCAGAAACCCGCTGCGGCGGCGGACCTTCGAAGCCGATCTCCGGCAGCACGCCACGGTCGGGGCTGGCCGCCACCCAGCCCCGGTCGACCAGCACCCAGGCTCCCGAATCCAATTCCATCGGCGTCCATACGCGATAGCCCGGCACCCGTTGCCTCGGCTGGTTGTCCAGCAGAATCTGCCGGTCCGGCCGATAACGTCCGCTGGCCTGCGCCCGCACCACCGCCTCCGAACGGGCGGGGCCGGCGCCGACGTTCAGGTCCAGCGCGGCCTGTCGGGGTGCGGCGGCGTATGCGGCTTCGAGCGCGCGTTTGTGCTGCGCACGATCAAGTTGCCAGGCCCCCAGCGAACAGAGCAGCGTGCCCAGCATCAGCGTGCCGGTCCAGGCCCACAACGGCGGGCGGAATCGCCAGGGCACGGCCGCGGGTTCCTAGACGGATGCGGCGCAGCGGTCGGGCACGGCGCTAACATGGCCCTCCGATTCCTCGCTGCGTGCGTTCATGTTCATCAAATTCGTCATCCTGGCCCTGCTGGCCGGCATCATCGCGGCGCTGATCTTCGGCGGCGTCTATCTGATCAGGGATCCGAGCACCAGCCGGCGCACCGTGCGGGCGTTGACCTGGCGCGTCGGCCTGCAGCTTGCCTTGATCGCGCTGCTGATCCTGGCCTTCGTCATGGGCTGGATCCGGCCGCACGGCGTGGTGGGCTGAACAACACGAGGGCCCGTCCCCGGGCCCCCGTTTGGACACCTCGTGGCGTCGATTCGGGCTACGACATTCCGGCTACAGCACGTAGACGAAGATGAACAGCCCGACCCAGACCACGTCCACGAAATGCCAGTACCAGGCCACGCCTTCGAACCCGAAGTGGCTTTCCGGCTTGAAGTGGCCGGACATCAGGCGGCAGGTGATGATGATCAGCATGATGGTGCCGAGCGTCACGTGCATGCCGTGGAAGCCGGTGAGCATGTAGAAGGTCGAGCCGTAGATGCCGGAGGACAGCGTCAGGTTCAGCCCCTCCCAGGCATGCACGTATTCGTAGCCCTGGCAGCCGAGGAAGGCCACGCCCAGCGCTACCGTGGCCCACATCCACAGGATGCAGCTCAGGCGATGATTCTCCTTGAGCGCGTGATGGGCCATGGTGATGGTCACCCCCGAGGTCAGCAGCAGAAGGGTGTTGATGAAGGGCAGGCCCCAGGCTCCAACCGTCTCGAAGCTGCCGTTGAGTTCCATCGGTCCGTTGTTGGGCCAGATGTTCTCGAACATCGGCCACAGGGTCAGGTGTGTTGCGACCTTGGTGCCCTCGCCCGACAGCCAGGGAATCGACAGTTCGCGTGCGTACCACAGCGCGCCGAAGAACGCACCGAAGAACATCACCTCCGAGAAGATGAACCAGGCCATCGCCATGCGATAGGTGCTGTCCACGGCCTGGTTGTACTTGCCGTGTTCGGACTCCAGCGACACCGCGCGCAGCCAGCGGAAGATGATGTAGATCGCCACCGCCGATCCGATCCAGATGGGAATCGGGCCGATGTGCTTGTTCTCCAGAAAGCCGGCGACACCGACCACCACCGCCGCCAGCGCTGCGGTGAGGACGAACGGCCAGGCACTGGGGTCGGGAACAAAGTAGCGGTTGGACGCTGCGGCGTCGTGGTGAGCGGCTTGCGTAGCCATGATTTCCAATCTCCCTTCGGACTAGCTCTGATAACCCTGAACTTGCGGCAGAACCACGGCCGGCTTGGCCGTTTCCGTCACATCAAAAAACGTATACGACAATGTCACCGTGTCGACGTCCGCCGGCAACGCAGGGTCGAGCACGAAACGCACCGGCATGTCCTTGCCCTCTCCAGCCTTGAACGGCTGGTTGTTGAAGCAGAAACATTCGGTCTTGTGCATGTGCTTGGCCGCATTCCACGGCGCCACGTTGGGCACCGCCTGCGCCACCACGTCGCGGCCTTCGGTGTTGCGCATGAAGAAATTGACCGTGGTCAACTGCCCCGGGTGGACCTGGATCTCGCTCTGTTCGGCACGAAATTCCCATGGCTTGCCGCCGTTGACGGTGGTCACGAACTGCACGGTGATCAGGCGCGACTCGTCGACCAAAGTAATGGCAGCCTCATCGGCGACCTCCCCGGACAACTTGCCGTTGATGCCGGTCACGCGACAGATGGCGTCGTACAGAGGCCCCAGGGCGAAGCCGAATCCGAACATGGCGACGACCACCAGCCCCAGCCGCCAGCCGTGACGGATTCCGGCCCGGTTCGACGCGCTCATGTGCGGGACTGCACGAAGAAGAACCCGGCCAGGATCACCAGCACCAGCACCACGTGGGCCAGCGCCAGAAGAATGTTCTGGCGCGACTTGCGTGGATCAGACGGCGGCTGGCGACCGGACACGGCGGTTCTTCAGTGCGCCTTGCCGTGGCTGGGAAAGCCGAGAATCTCGTCATTGACCTTCGGCGGATCCTCGAAGGTGTGATACGGCGCCGGCGACGGCACCGTCCACTCCAGCCCGCGCGCGCCTTCCCAGACCTGCTGGGTGGCTTTTTCGCCCTTCTTGGCCATGCAGCGGATCATGTTGCCGATGAAGATGAACTGCGCGATGAAGAACACGAACGCGCCGATGGTCGAGACCTGGTTGAAGTCCACGAACTGCACGGCGTAGTCCGGCACGCGGCGCTGCATGCCGGCCAGCCCGGAGAAATGCTGCGGGAAGAAGGTCACGTTGACGGCAATGGCCGACAGCCAGAAATGCACCTTGCCCCAGAACTCGCTGTACATCACGCCGGTCCACTTCGGAATCCAGTAGTACACCGCGGCGATGATCGAGAACACCGCGCCCGGCACCAGCACGTAGTGGAAGTGCGCGACCACGAAGTAGGTGTCGTGGTACTGGAAGTCCACCGGCGCAATGGCCAGCATCAGGCCCGAGAAGCCACCGATGGAGAACAGGAACACGAAGGCGATGGCGAACAGCATCGGCGTCTCGAAGGTCATCGAGCCGCGCCACATCGTGGCGATCCAGTTGAACACCTTCACGCCGGTGGGCACCGCGATCAGCATGGTGCTGAACATGAAGAACAGCTCGCCGGCCAGCGGCATGCCCACCGTGAACATGTGGTGGGCCCACACGATGAAGCTCAGGAAGGCGATGGATGCGGTGGCGTAGACCATCGAGTCGTACCCGAACAGCGGCTTGCGCGCGAAGGCCGGAATGATGGTGGACACCACGCCGAACGCCGGCAGGATCAGGATGTAGACCTCGGGGTGGCCGAAGAACCAGAAGATGTGCTGGAACATCACCGGGTCGCCACCACCACTGGCGGTAAAGAAGCTGGTGCCGAAGTACTTGTCGGTCAGCAGCATGGTCACCGCGCCGGCCAGCACCGGCATGGTCGCAATCAGAAGATAAGCGGTGATCAGCCAGGTCCAGCAGAACAGCGGCATCTTGAGCAGGGTCATGCCCGGTGCGCGCAGGTTCAGAACCGTCACCACCACGTTGATGGCTCCGGTGATCGACGAGATACCCATCAGGTGGATGGCGAAGATCAGGAACGGAAAGCCCTCGCCGGTCTGCAGCACCAGCGGCGGATACATGGTCCAGCCACCGGCCGGAGCCCCGCCGTCCATGAACAGGGTGGACAGCAGCAGGGTGAAGGCAAACGGCAGGATCCAGAAACCCCAGTTGTTGACCCTGGGCAGCGCCATGTCCGAGGCGCCCACCATCATCGGCACCATCCAGTTGGCCAGGCCGGTGAAGGCCGGCATCACGCCGCCGAAGATCATCACCAGCGCGTGCATGGTGGTCATCTGATTGAAGAACTCGGGATCGACGAACTGCAGACCCGGCTCCCACAGCTCGGCGCGGATCACCAGCGACATCAGCCCGCCGACGAAGAACATCGAGAACGCAAAGATCAGGTACAGCGTGCCCAGATCCTTGTGGTTGGTGGTCTTGATCCAGCGCATGATCCCCTTGTCGGGACCATGATGGTGGTCATCGTGGCCGTGGGCGTGGTCGTGATGAGCTTCTGCGTTCGCCATGGTGGATTCCTCGGTACGGCTGATTTCGTGTTTCGGGTGTGCTGCCAGTGCGACGTCGCGCGCAGGTCCGCGCGCGCCTCAGCGTTGCGCCGCGACGTCGGCGGGCTTGACGGCGCTGGCGTCGTTGCCCCAGGACTTGCGGACGAAGGTCGCCACCGCGGCGATGTCCTGGTCCGACAGGTGCCCGAACGGCGGCATCATGTTCTTGCCCTTGATGATCTGCGACAGCAACTCCTCCGATGCGCCCGTGGTCACGGCGCTGCCGACCAGCGAGGGGAAGTTGGGTGGAATGCCGGTGCCGCCGGCCTGGTGGCAGGCCGCGCAGTTCGCGCTGTAGATCTTCTCGCCGGCCGCCATGGCTTCACCGCTGTCATCTCCGCCGCCATCGGCAGCAGACGGCGTCTCGGTGTCCGCCGCGGCCACCGCGGTCGGCTCGTCGGCAGCGGGCGCGCCGGCCGACGGTGCCGGGGATTGCTCGGCCGCAGCGGCCGCAGCGGTCGCAGGCGCCGCATCGACGGCGGCGTCAGAGGCGGTCGCGGCTGGTGCGGCGGCCACTTCGCTGCCCTTCTGCTCGGCCAGCCAGGCGTTGTACTCATCCTCCGGCAGGGCCTGCACCACGATCGGCATGAAGCCGTGGTCGCGTCCGCACAGCTCCGCGCAGACGCCGCGATAGGTGCCGGGCTCGTCGATGCGGGTCCAGATCTCGTTGATGTATCCGGGAATGGCGTCCTTCTTGACCGCCAGTTCCGGCACCCACCAGGCGTGGATGACGTCGTTGGCGGTGACCAGGAAGCGGATTTTCTGGCCCACCGGCAACACCAGCGGCTTGTCGACGTCGACCAGGTAATTGGGCACGGTGGTGACGTCGATGCCCGAACCGAGCTGACGCGCGCGGTTGGACTCGGCCGACAGGGTGGAGAAGAACGCCACGTCCTTGCCGATGTAGTCGTAATGCCACTTCCACTGGTAACCGGTGACCTTGATGGTCAGGTCCGCGTTACGAGTGTCCTCCATCTTGATCAGGGTGCCCGCCGCAGGAATGGCCATGGCGATCAGGATGATGAAGGGAATGGTGGTCCAGATGATCTCCACCGTGGTCGACTCGTGGAAGTCGGCAGGCTTGGGATGGACCGAACGCCGGTGCGCGAATACAGAGTAGAACATGGCGCCGAACACCACCACGGCGATGGCCACGCAGACCCAGAAGATCAGCATGTGCAGGCCATGGACCTCGCGGGAGATCTCGGTGACCCCGAGCGGAAGGTTGTAGCGCTCGCCGGTATAGGCCAGGGCCTGCCCGATTCCCGCTGCCCACGTGGCCCCTGCAGCAGCGATTGGGCCGCCGAAACTCTTGATCGCCATTTATCCTTCTCCCGGTGTCATGTGCGCCGGCAACACCGGATCAGGGTGTGCTGGCGTTGCCCGCAAAACCTCGTTCAACCGCGCGGCCAACTGCTCGCGTTCTGGGTCGGTCAGACACTGCCCGACCACCGTTATCTGGCCGGAACTGCACAGGACCAGCCGCGTCGGAGCATGGCGGTTGCCGCTCGTGCGTTCCAGTCTCGTGCGGGTCCAGGCCCTGGGGAGTTCGACCTGCGCCGACGCCCCTTCTCCCGCCATGCCGAATTCTACCCGGACTGTCCGGTTCCCGACCGTGATGACCTCGCGGTAAAGGCTGCGGCGCATGGACAGCTTCAGCCCCCACCCCACTGCGACCAGTTCCAGGCCTGCGAACGGCAGCACCGGCCAGAACCCCTTCAAGGCGAATCCGGTTGCGCTTCCCAGCGTCACCACGCCGACCGACCCCATGAACCACATCGCGCCCCTTCGACTCAGCGAGGCGTTGGGTCCGATCACGAACCTCCTGTCCTGGCATTCGCTCGATCTGGGCATGGGTCGCTGCAAGGGTCTTCTTCAGCCGACGGATTGTAGTGGAAGCCTTCCAGCCCGCGCAAAAAGGATCAAGGGCGCCTGATCAGCCGCAGTTGGTCGGCGATTGCACGAAGGCCATCGTCCAGCCTCGTGGCGTCCGGACCCAGGCGTCCCAGCAGCGGTGCCGGCATCCGGCGCTGCAGGCAATCCAGGTTGTCCTGCAGGCGTGCCTGCCGCGGGGGGATCTGGTTGGCCACCCAGCCGAGCAGCGTGCAGCCGCGCGCGAGGATCGACTCGGCGCTGAGCAGGGCGTGGTTGATGCAGCCAAGGCGCATGGCCACCACCAGCACCACCGGCCAGCGATGCCCGGCGACCCAGTCGGCCAGGGTCCAGCGCGGGCCGAGCGGCACCTGCCAGCCGCCGGCGCCCTCGGTGACGACCCAGGCGTGACGGCGCAACAGGCGCGCGTGGGCGGCGTCCAGTACCCGCCGCTGGATGCGCACGCCGGCCTCGGCGGCGGCCAGATGCGGCGCGATGGCCGGCGCCAGCGCATAGGGGTTGATGTCGTCGTAGGGCTCGCGCGGTCCGGCGGCGCGTTGCAGGGCAAGCGCATCGGCATTGCGCAGGCCGGCGGTACTGCGCCGGCTGCCGCTGGCCACCGGCTTGAAGCCACAGGCATCGATCCCGGCCGCGCGGGCCGAGCGCAGCAGCGCGCAGCTGACCCGGGTCTTGCCGACGCCGGTGTCGGTGCCGGTGATGTAGATCGCCGGCCAGGACACCGCGAGGTCCGGTTTCACGCGGCGCCGGGGAGCTGGCCTGCGACATGGCGGGAGCCTTGGCCCAACGGCTCGGACTGCAGGGTCGCGGCAAGGGCGTCGAGCAGGGCCTCGATGTGCCCGGCACGGTGGGCCGCCGACAGGGTGATGCGCAGGCGCGCAGTACCCGCAGGCACCGTCGGCGGGCGGATCGCCGCCACCCAGAATCCGCGCTCGAACAGACCCTGCGACACCTTCAGGGTACGCGCCGAATCGCCCAGCACCAGCGGCATGATCGCGCTGCACAGCGTATCCCCGCCCGCCCTGCCGGCCGATTCGGGCGGGCCCAGCGCGATACCGCGTGCGCGAGCGCCGCTGACGAAGTGGCCGATGTTGTCGCGCAGCACCTGCCGGCGCTGCGGTTCGTCGACCAGGATGCGCAGAGCCTCGCGGGCGGCGGCGGCCAGCGCCGGCGGCGGCGCGGTGGAAAACACCCAGCTGCGTGCACGCTGTATCAGGTACTCGATCAGGGTGTGGCTGCCGGCGACGAAGGCGCCGGACACGCCCAGGGCCTTGCCCAGCGTGGCGCTATAGACATCCGGAGGCGGGAATCCCGCAAATCGCGAATCGTCCGGCCCCGGGGCCTTCGAACCTGCCGGCTGCAGATGTTCGATCGCCCCGCGCCCGCGGGCGCCGAGCACCCCGAAACCATGGTCGTCGTCGATCATCAGCGCGGCACCATGCTCCGCACACAGGCCGGCCAGTTCGGGCAGCGGCGCGAGATCGCCGTCCATGCTGAACACGCTGTCGGTCGCCAGCAGTTTCAGCGCCGTCCCACTCCTGCCGGGGCCATCACCGCGCAGCGCCTTGGCGAAGGCGCCGGCGTCGGCATGCGGCACCCGCAGGTAGCGCGCGCCGCTGAGCCGGCCGCCGTCGATCAGCGAGGCGTGGTTGAGCTCATCGGCGATCAACACGTCCTCGCGGCCCAGCAAGGCCCGGAGCACGCCGCAGTTGGCCGCCCAGCCGGAGCTGAACAGCAGCACCCGCGGGTAGCCGGTGAACGCCGCCAGCGCCTCTTCCAGCAGCCGGTGTTCACGGTTGTAGCCGCTGATCAGGGCCGAAGCACCGCTGCCGGTACCGCACGCGTTCAGGGCGCGCTGCGCCGCCTGCGCCACCCGCGGGTCCGCGGCCAGGCCCAGATAGTCGTTGCTGCAGAAGTTCAGGCACCTGCGCCCCTCGACGTCGAGCGTGATCCCGTGGGCACCGTCGATCTGCCGTCGCACCCGGTACAGGTCGGCCTCACGCAGGGCGTCCAGCCTGGGCGCCAGGCGCCGATCCAGGCGCCGATCCAGGCGCGTATCCTCTGCCGGCGGCGGCAGGTCGCCGGCCACTGCGATCAGCCGCAGACGCCGGCGCTGCAGCCCGGTCCGGCCGGTGTCAGCAGTCCATCGCTCACATCAGCAGGGTCCACATCCGCATGAGCCGGTTCGGCAGCGGGTCCGGCGCCCTGCACCGAGATGCCCAGCCGCGCCAGCAGCGCACGGTCGCGCGCGTTCTGCGGGTTTTCGGTGGTGAGCAGCTTGTCGCCATAGAAAATGGAGTTGGCGCCAGCGAGGAAACACAGCGCCTGCAGTTCGTCGCTCATTGCCGTGCGGCCCGCGGACAGGCGCACGGCGGACTTCGGCATCATGATTCGCGCCACCGCGATCTGGCGCACGAAGTCGAGTGGATCGAGCGCCTCGCCGCCCTTGAGCGGAGTGCCTTCGACCTGCACCAGATTGTTGATCGGCACGCTGTCCGGATGCGCCGGCAGGTTGGCGAGCTGGCGCAGCAGCTCGGCGCGATCGGCAGGCGCTTCGCCCATGCCGACAATGCCGCCGCAGCAGGTCTTCATGCCGGAGGCGCGCACGTGCTCCAGGGTGTCCAGACGATCCTGGTAGGTGCGGGTGGAGATGATCTTTCCGTAGTACTCGGGCGAGGTGTCGAGGTTGTGGTTGTAGTAGTCCAGACCCGCGTCGGCGAGCCGCTGTGCCTGCGTGCCCTTGAGCATGCCCAGAGTCATGCAGGTCTCCAGGCCAAGCGCCTTGACCTCGCGCACCATCGTCTCGACCTTGTCCAGATCGCGATCCTTCGGCGAGCGCCAGGCCGCGCCCATGCAGAAGCGCGTGGCGCCGCCGGCCTTGGCCTCGCGCGCGGCCTCGACCACCGCCTGCACTTCCATCAGGGGCTCCTTCTTCAGTCCGGTCTCGAAGCGCACCGACTGCGGGCAGTAGCCGCAGTCCTCGGGGCAGGCGCCGGTCTTGATCGACAGCAGGGTCGACAGCTGCACCGTGTTCGGCTCGTGAAACTGCCGGTGCACGGTCTGCGCGCGGAACAGCAGGTCGTTGAAGGGCAGCGCAAACAGTGCCTGCACCTCCTCGGGGGTCCAGTCGTGTCGGGTCGCCGGCAGGCCGGCGTCTTGCGGATTCATCGTTCAGGGGCCTCGTCAGGGTTCCGGATCAGGTGTGCAGCCTTGCCAATTCGCGGCACCGACTGCACCGTCGGTGCCCGGAGTGTCCTCACCTGCCCGCGGAACTGTCAACTTGAACACCCCGTCTTGGGTTGACCAATGCCTGTCCTGGATGGCGCCGGAGCGCTGCCAGGGCTGCGGCGCCCGCGCCGCGCAACTGGACCTGTGCCCGGCCTGCACTGCCGACCTGCCGTGGAACCTGCAGTGCTGTCCGCGTTGCGCCCAGCCGCTGCCGGTCCGCGCCCTGTGCCGGCGCTGCCAACGCCGGCTGCCGGCCTGGGATGACGCCTTTGCGCCGTTCGAGCTCCGCAACGAAGTGCAGCGCGGCGTGCTGGGACTCAAGTATTCTGCGGCGTTCGCGCAGGCGCGCACCCTGGGCGGATTGATGGCCGCGCAACTCGCACAGCGCGCAGCGCCGCTGCCGCAACTGATGGTCCCGGTGCCGCTGCCACGACGGCGGCTGTATCGTCGCGGCTACAACCAGGCACTGGAGATCGCCCGCGCCCTGCAGCGCACGCTGGCCATCGAACTCGACGCCCATGCGGCGTACCTGCTGCGTACGCCGCCCGACCAGATCGGCCAGAGCGCGGCGCAGCGCCGGCGCAATCTGCGCGGCGCGTTCGCGTTCCGGCGCCGGCTCGACGGGCTGCACGTGGCGCTGGTCGACGACGTCATGACCACCGGCGCCACGCTCGATGCGCTGGCCCGTGCGGCACGCCAGGCCGGCGCGCGGCACATCGAGGCCTGGGCACTGGCGCGGGCGCCTTGAAGCCGCAGGGGAAGCGCTTCAGAGCGTGTGCGCGGAGAAGGTGTCGCAGCGGGCCGGATCGCCGCTGTCGAAGCCGGCACGAAACCACCGCAGACGCTGTTCCGAGGTGCCGTGCGAAAACGCATCCGGCACCACCTG